>CBFDDG010000282.1:0-6778 GCA_965603505.1 uncultured Phycisphaerae bacterium
GCGAGGCTCATCCCACGTCCGGAATTCCCACGTGAGCCGCGTATTGACGTTGATATCGTCGCCCAGCGCCCACTTTGTCGACCAACGCGTTCGATACCGCTGGTACTCATACTCGTGGTTGCGGTTCTTATCACTCAGCGCGTCGATATTGTCGCCCCAGACCGACCGGAATCGGTGATCGAGCCCCATGCTCAACCATGGCGTGGGATTATGGAACGCGTCCCATAACTCCGGCCAGAACAACTCTTCGTGCGCCGGCGGGGCTGCTCCCCCAGCCGCCACAGCCGCTGCGCCACCCATCGCCAGCAGTAATACAACAACGAACCCGGTTTTCCACTTTCGTTCCTTCATTTGCGTCTCCTTTTAGCCAGTGGAGTATCTGATGTGACCTGCGGAATGGAAACAGTTATAGGACTCTCTGGAGTGATCCGAAACACCGACGCGGGCGCCCTCGGCATAACCAACGTCGTTTGCGCACAACGCCAGCGCCCAGAACACACCCCAGGAATAGGATTCCGCACATACTTCATACTCCCACTACCGTTCTCACTCGCCCTATCCAGGGCCCGTGCGCAATTGCACCCTCTCAGTGCAACCGGCCTCCAACACTCTTTAATCGGATAATCATGCCCAACATCAGTACAAAAAGAAAGTATCTTTTCGGACAATCCTGTAAAATTTGCCTGATCCGTCATCGTCCGCGTCGCAGGATGGGCCATCCGCGACCCTATTGCGTCCTTGGCTCAGCTCATACCTTATTCGTCCTAAGTCCTTGCGTCACACAATCTTAATAACGCACACTGGCCTCGCGCCCCCCTACTTCAGCCGCAAGAGCCGCCGCGCATTCCCCCCCAGGATCCGACTCAACTTTTCATCCGGAAGACGCAGTTTTTCCAATAGGCACAGCGTTTCCGCCTGGTCGGTCCAGGGAGAATCCGTCCCGAAGAGCACGTAGTCAGCGGGATGCCCCATGATCATCTCCCGTGCCTGCTCCGGGCCAAGCTCCTCCATGGCAAACGAGATCTCCATGTAAATCTCACGTCCGAGAAGATATTCCCGCACCTCATCCCATTGTTCCCACGCACCCAGATGGGTGGTCACAAGCTTAAGGTCCGGAAATAATCCGGTGATGCGCAACAGCTTTTCCGGGTCGGCCCTTCGAATTCTCGGAAAGGCGATATCGTACCCCGTGTGCATCACCAGAAGCAGGTCCTGCCGGCTCGTTTCCTCGTAGAACCGAAGCATCCGATCCTCATCCGCGAAGAAATCCTGATAAAATGGATGCAGCTTCATCCCCCGGAAGCCCTCCGCCCTGACCTGCCGGATATGGCCGATGCAGTCCGGGTCCGCCGGATGCACCGACGGGAACGCAATGAGCCGGTCCGAGGAAATCTCCGCACACCAGCCAAGGATCGGCTCGAACTGCTCGGGCCGGGTCGCGATGCAGCAGATGACGCTCTGCTCGATGCCGCTCTCGTCCATCGACCGCAGTAGGTCTCCCACGGTCCCATCCCGGTACGCTCTCACCTCCGGAGCTTCGGCCAAGAGGACCTTCATGGCGCGGGACGCCAGCGCGTCAGGAAAAGCGTGAGCGTGGAAATCAATGATTCGTCGGTTCATAGGGTCGTCACCACATATCGATCAGGTTGCATGCAAGGCCAGCGGAATGATACCGGCGACGCCGCTTCGCATCAACTCGCAAATACTCCGGCCGTCCATGCATACCCGGTTGATGAGGCCGCGCGATTCGAGTACTATCCGCATGGATGTATTCAGCTTTCGTATCCCAGGGATACTATTTGGAGGTTTGCGATGCAGGCTATCTGGGACTTCTTCAAGAACGACCGGTTCGCAAAGCACAGCGGAATCGAGCTGCTGGAAATCGCCGAAGGCCGGGCGAAGGCCAAAATGGTCGTGACGGACGCGCACCTCAACGGCGTGAACGTCGTCCATGGCGGAGCCATTTTTACCCTGGCCGATCTCGCGTTCGCCGCCGCCTCCAACTCGCACGGCACCGTGGCCGTCGCGATCAACGCCAGCATCTGGTTTGTCAAGGCCGGCAGAGAAGGGACCCTGTTCGCCGAGGCCAAAGAGGTCTCGCGAAATCCCAAGCTGGCCACCTACGCGATCGAGGTCACCGACGAAGCCGGGGAGATCATCGCCATCTTTGAAGGAATGGTCTATCGAAAGAAGGATCAGATCGGAGCGGCGGCCCGAGGCTGATGCGCTTGCCCCAGCCGAATGGCCGCACGGATGGAGGGCCGCCGGAGGATCATCACCAGAACTCCGCCCCGTCAGATTCGTACTTCCCAGATGAAACGCTCGACGCGCTACAAACGAATACAGGAAGCCCTCATCGCGTGGTTTGCCGCCAATGCACGAGACCTCCCCTGGCGCAGGACCAGCGACCCCTACGCGATCTGGATATCCGAAATCATGCTCCAGCAGACGCGCGTTCAGACCGCCATCCCCTACTACGAGCGGTTCCTGAAGCGATTCCCTACGGTCGAGAAGCTGGCCCGCGCCCGGCTCGACACGGTCCTTAAGCATTGGGAGGGACTGGGGTATTACTCGCGTGCCCGAAATCTGCACCGAGCGGCGCGAGAGATCGTCGCACGGTTCAGCGGTCGCGTCCCGCAAACCGCGGCCGAGCTGCGCTCCCTGCCGGGCATCGGTGCCTACACCGCCGGCGCGATCGCGAGCATTGCTTTCGACCAGCCCGAGCCCATCGTGGATGGCAACGTCGAGCGCGTGTTGTGTCGAGTCTTCCGTATCTGTGAGCCCCCGAAAGACACTGCCGTCCATAAGAAGATCTGGTCCATCGCCGAAGACTTGCTGCCCCGGGAAGAGGTCGGCCAATTCAACCAGGCGTTGATGGACCTGGGCTCGGAGATCTGCACACCGCGGAATCCACGATGCGAGGATTGCCCGCTCCGTCGACTCTGTGAAGCGCAGCTTCACGGCGAGCAGGATTTGCTGCCCGTGCGGATCCCGAAGAAACCGTTGCCCAGATACAACGTCGTCGTCGGGATCATCTACAAAGGCGGCCGCATTCTGATCGACAAGCGAAAGCCCAAAGGGCTGCTGGGCGGCCTCTGGGAATTCCCCGGCGGCAAAGTGCGGACCGGAGAGTCGCTTCAGGCGGCCTTGCGGCGCGAGGTTCGCGAGGAGCTCGTGATCAGAGTCCGCGTCAAGCGACCGCTCACGGTCGTGGACCACACGTATTCGCATTTTCACGTCCGGATTCACGCGTTCGAGTGTACGTATATCTCCGGCCGGCCGCAGTGCATCACCTGCGACGATGTCAAATGGGTCCGCCTGCAGGATTTGGGTCGATACGCCTTCCCCGCCGCCAATCGCCGGATCATCGCCGCATTGTGCAGCCGCATTTCCATATGATGTTCGAGTTTCTATGTAACGTTCGAGCTCGGGGGCCGTCTTACCATCACAAGGCTTGTCTGCCGGAAGATCGTGCGCGAAAGAAGGAGAAATCGTCCTCCTGAAAGGAGATGCGCTATGAAGCATCCAAACGCGTCAACGGTAGGTGACCGGGTTGCCGTTCTCGAGAGGCACTGCAGGATGATGAGATGCGTTGTCGCGGCAACGGCACTATGTGCTCTGTTCGCTGTGTTTCTCCTGGACGGCGCAGGTTGTGGCGCCGGCCTGCAAGCCGGCGTTCAGTCGACATCACCGGCGCCCGGTGTTGTCCGCGCCGAAGCATTCGAGCTGCTGGACGCCCAAGGTCGTGTTCAGGCCCGGCTCGTCATGCATGAGGATATGCCGTGTCTGAGTTTCCTTGACCCCAATGGGACCGAGTGGTTGACAGTGGGGCCGCGGAACGGACTGCAGTTCTCAGACGCAGAGGCGCACCGCCAAGTAACACTGGGGCATCGCGGGCTTTTCTTCTGGCAGCCCGACGGGGGCGCGGGGTCTTCCTTCACGCGTCGGAGTGTGCGTCTACATGGCCAGGTAGAGTCGTGTGTAACGCTCAGTCCGGGGAACGGTATCCGACTGTGGGATACCGACGGCGTTGAGAAGGCCAGCCTCCAAGCTCGAAACGGTCTGCGACTGTACGACGGCGATGACCGGCAAATCGGCTTGCAACCGTGGCACGGGTTGTACATGAACGGCGCAGCCCGCAGTGGCGCGCCAACACTGAGCATCAAGATCATAGACGCGGACGGACGCACGCGTGCCCACCTCGGCACCGACCTTGTCCTGCGGGACGCGCTGGGCCAAGCGCTCAGCGACCCGAAGGTCAATTGATCGGCTACTGCCGCGGAAAACGAGATTGCAGGATCTGTTGGGACGCTTTATCATGCAGGCCTGTTTATGACAACAGCCGCCAATTCTAGTCGTAAGGAGGCCGAACGATGAGAGTACCGGCGTTCGCACGCATTGCAGTCCTGCCTCTTATCTGCCTGTCGCTGATGGGTTGCGGCGAGAGCCACGGCCCTGATCGGCGTATGGACGCCGCAGATTCGACTTCCCTGCGAGACGACGATCCGCCGAAGGTGCTCATCATCGGGGATTCCATCTCCATCGGCTATTTCGAGCCGACAAAACAGCTTCTCGAAGGCAAAGCGGAGGTCTGCCACAACGAAGGCAACGCCCAGCATACGGCCCATGGCCTGGCCAAACTCGATGAATGGCTCGGCGATACAACGTGGGACGTGATTCACTTCAACCACGGATTGCACGACTTGAAGCATATCAACGAGAAAGGCCAAATGGTCGCGCCGGCCGACGGGACGCAGCAGATCCCCGTCGAGGACTACGCGCGCAACCTGGAGGAGCTTGTCGAGCGGCTCCGGAAGACGGGGGCGACTCTGATCTTCGCAACGACCACGCCAGTGCCTGAGGGGTCGATGGGCCGAATCAAGGGCGACGCCGAGCGGTACAATCAGGTTGCGGTGCCGATTATGAAGAAGCACGGCGTGCGCATCAACGATCTCTACGCATATGCCCTTCCTCGTCTCGACTCCATTCAGCGTCCACGCAACGTTCATTTCACACCGGCCGGTTCGCGCCTGCTCGCGGAACAGGTGACCCAGAACATTCTGTCGGCCCTCGACGACAGATGACGCATCGCCACCAGGCAATCCCGATTCAGGGCGAGAGCCACCGGGCTAAATTGGCCTGCACGAAGTCATCGTCCGTCAAGTGAGGATACCGGCGTATGATGGTGTCAATCTTCTCCGCCTGGCCCGGGGACAGACGCTCCGCGGCGTCCAGCACGCCGATGTGACTCATCAGCCCCTGCTGCTTGAGAACGTAGGAGATGCCGGGAATGCAGCCGGCGAAGCTGTCGTCGGCATCGAAGATTGCTTTGTTGGCAAGCGTCATCTGGGCGGCCAGCTCCAAAACCTCCGGCGGGACGGGCTCGTTCGCTCGGCGGATTTTCCGAATGGCGTCGAGGTGCTCGACGGCCCGCTTCGTCCAGCAGGCCCACTGGCCGAGCAATCCGCCGACGAACCGCAGCGTCACCTCCCCTCGCTCGGTCCGGAATACATACGGCGTCACGAGGTCCATGATGATATTGTCGTCGTTGCCGGTATAGAGAGCGATCTCATCCTTGCGTCCCGAGTGAGCGACCGCCTCCAGCACATCAAGCGTCTGATATCGGTTGAACGGAGCGATCTTGATCGCCCGCACGTTCGGGATCTCCAGCAGCCGGGACCAGAATTCCTTCGGCAGAACCATCCGGCTCAACGCCGGCTGCAGATAGAAACCCATAACCGGCATGATTTCCGCCACTCGCCGGGCGTGGTCGATCAGATCGTCAATCGGCCGTCTCCGCAAGGCAGTCAGGGACAGCAGGCCGAGATGGTATCCGAGTTCCGCCGCCAATTCCGCCTCGTGGACGGCCTGTGCTGTCTCGCCCACCAAGCCGGCAATCATAACCGGTTGCCCCGCACCGCCCGATTCGGCCCGTTCTCGGGTCGTCTCCATCGCCAGTTCCAACACCGGCTTATACAGCCCGACCTTGCCGTCGTGGATGGCGAACTGGGTCGTATGTACGCCCAC
This sequence comes from uncultured Phycisphaerae bacterium, assembly GCA_965603505.1. GTDB lineage: Bacteria > Planctomycetota > Phycisphaerae > Sedimentisphaerales > Anaerobacaceae > PLanc-01. The sequence continues at coordinate 6,028 of CBFDDG010000282.1, forward strand.
CGCCAGTCCGCCCGCGCCAGCCGCCAAGTAGTAGCGGGTCAACGCTCTCTGGCATCGCTCGTCCAGTTTGCTCTCCGGCGTCAGGGCAAGCGGATGCGCGGGGATGACGCAGCCCTCCTGCAACCTCCCAAAGACGCTCGATTCGCTCATCCAGGTCCCTTTCAAGACCGTCCGTCGCGGACAATGTGGCGAGGGCAAGATGCTCTCGCCACTGAAAGCCTTTCAGAACCGGCCGTCGCGAAGGCCGTACTTCGTCGGTTTGCCCAGACTCGGCTTGCCGGCGGCGACCCATGCCACAATGGACCGGATCATCTCGTCAAGACTCATCGCGGGCCGGCCAAAATGCTCAAAGCACACAGAGGCATTGGAAAGCAGTGCGGTCGGCGCCTCGATGGAGACAAAACGAGGTTCCTTTTCGAGCAGCCCGCCGATGCGGCCCGCAAGGTCGCGGACAAACACAGTCTCGGGCCCGGTCACGTTCAGAATCGCCGGCGGGCTCTCGACCAGACTCAACGCCCGGAGGATGTAGTCGTTCGCGTCGCCCTGCCAGATCAGGTTGACCGCGCCCATCGTCACATCGATGGGCTCATCCTGCAGAATCTTGAGCGTCAGATCGACGATGATGCCGTACCGGGGCTCGTTCGCGTAATTGAGCCGAATCAGCGTCATCGGCGTGCCGAACCTCGCGGAGAAGTACTCGAATATCCTCTCCCGGCCGAGACAGGACTGCGCATATTCGCCGACCGGCCCG
>CBFDDG010000283.1:0-6714 GCA_965603505.1 uncultured Phycisphaerae bacterium
TCGATCAGGCCGGCACTGATATTGATGATCTTGATGTGCTTGTCGATCCGATGAGAGACGAGATCGTCGATGGCCATCGAGAGGGCGCCCTCCAATTCCGCTTCTGCCTCTTCGTCGGTGCTGAGCCGGACGGCGGCCCACTTGCAGCCCGGGGCCACGCCGCGGAACGTGTTGAACCCATCGTCGGGGCCCGGATAGGGAGATACGGTGTTGACGATCACCACGTCGTCCAGGATCGTCTCGTCCCAGTCGGCCAACAGCGACGAGTACACTTCAAGTCCCGTCGCCTTGAAGTACGTGGCATACACCGCCTCTCCCTTACCTTTCTTCCCGCCCCCGATGCGTTGCAGGATATCAAAGACTGTCCCCCGGCTCCAGCGGGCCAGATCCAGCCATGTGGCCGGACTGCCCCCGTAGGCCGTTGAGGTCCAGTAGGCCCGTGAGGTCCAGTTCACAAAACCGGGTGGCAGATAGATCGGGTCGACCAGGTGAAACCAGTCGGAGTCGCCGGCCGCGTACGTGTAGGACAAGGCCTCTCCATCCTTCCCGCATCCCTGGCCCGTCCCCAGAGCCACGCCCGCCACCAGGCTGCCGTGTCCCTCGTAGTCAACCGGACGGTCTTGCCCTTCGACCAGGTCGTTCCAATACGCGCAGCGTCCGGCCAGATCCACATGCGTATCGTCCACGCCGGTGTCGATGATGCCGATGGTCGTCTCCGGACTGCCACTGAACCCGACAGCTTGGCCTGCGAAGCCGTCCTGCCAGACCGGACGCACCCGGCCGGTCTGAGACGCCTCGTCCAGGTAGAACCGGGTCTTCCGTACGGGCTCCACGAGAACCAGCGTCGGCCCCATGGCAACGGGCAGCAAATCGATGCTCCCGCGCGGGATGCGGCCGTTCCAGCCGTAGGATACTGCCCGGTAGATATAGGTAATCTCTCCGCCCAACCGCAGAAAACCGTCGATCTGCTGCTGTGTAACGGTTTCGCTGAAAACCAGTTCCACCTTGGCCATCTGATCCTGTGGCGAGGCGGCGACAGATAGTTCGCCCATGCTTGCGATGCCTTGTTCGAGCGCATCGCCGATTCGGTTGCCATTCAGATCCGTGGGGTAGGTTCTGCTGATGACCGGTGGCACCTGCGGTGGTGGTGGGGGTGTCAACGAGCCTGCAGGTCGCATCCCGTACGCGAGCGATGCGCAGGTGAACACGATCAGGCACAGGCCGGGGCCCGCTCCGCGGATTCGCAGCCTGGGGGCGATCCGGGCAATCGCAGTTCGTGAGGTGCGCAGACAATCTCTGTGGCATGACGTTGACTTGGCCATCTCCCTTCCTTTCAATAAGTTGTGCACGAACTGTGCGTTCTCGGGTTTCTCCGCAGGTACCGACCTCCGCGTTGGACCGCCTCAAGGGACTGTAGGCACAGTCAGGCCCCAGAAAGTCGCTGAAGCGCTCAATATACACAATTGTCACAGGCATCCAGCCGGCCGGCATTATACACTATCCGCCCTGAAAAGTCCAGTATAAGTGCTCGTCGTTACACTCTTTTTGCGGACACAAGCCAAATATTTGTACGGCACCCCGCTAATGGCATGACGCCTCACGACTCACAGGCCAATCTCCCCCGACGTGATTGCTCCGACGAGACGCGTCTGAGTGGGGGGCGTCCGATGATTCCACACCCTTGCGCGTGCCTGCTTCCTGCGTGGCGACGCGGAGTTATGTTTTGCTTTTTTTTGGTGTGGGTTTCTGCTACACTCTGCCGATGTTCTGTTAAGGACGACGATTTCATGAAAGGATGCAATGACCCAGCCGCAGAGTCAAACCCATCCCGCAGCCGTCAAGGCGGCCCATCGGTATGAGGTGCTCGAGCTTATGAACCGACTGAAGATCGCAGGCGGACGGTTTCATTTTATCGGGGCCGGCGGCGTCGGCATGAGCGGGCTGGCCCAATTCCTGCTCCAGAAGAAGGCGATCGTGACCGGTTCCGACCAGACGGCCGGTGCGGTCACGGCACGGCTGAATCACCTGGGTGCGGATATTCGCATCGGCCACAGCGCCGAGAACCTGCACCCGGCGACCGATGCCGTCATCGTCTCGGCGGCCATTCGGGAAGGCAATCCGGAGCTGGAGCTGGCCCGGCAGCGGGGCTGCCGCATCTTCAAATACGCCCAGTTGCTCGGCGAGCTGATGAGCCACTTCGAGGGGATCGCCGTCAGCGGTACGCACGGCAAGAGCACCACCAGCGGCTGGCTGGTCTACTGCCTGAAGCAGGCCGGAGTCGATGTCAATTTCATCGTGGGGGCCGATATCCTGCAATTGGGCGGCTCCTCCGGCAGCGGGGACAGCGAGTTCTTCGTGGCCGAGGCGTGTGAATATGACCGCAGCTTTCAGAACCTCAAGCCGACCATCACCTGCATTCTGAATATCGAGCGAGATCACCTCGATTGCTATAAGGATGAAGAGGACATCGTCGAGTCTTTCCATCAATTCGCGCTCGGGACCAAGGCGGACGGCTCGATTGTGGCCGACGGCGAGGATCGAAACGTCGCTACAGTGATTGACCGGCTGGCAGGCCGGCGGGCTTGTACGACGTTCGGGTTTGACACGCGATGCAACTTCTCTGTTAAGAATATCCGCGAGAGCGGCGGGTTCTATCAGTTTGACGTCTTTCAGGACGGACGACGGTTGGGGGCCACGCAGATCTCCCTGCCGGGCGTGCATAACGTGCACAATGCTCTGGCCGTGATTGCGACGGCGGCGAGCATGGGCGTCGAGCCGGAGCGGATTCTCGAGGTGCTGGACGGCTTCCGCGGGATGGATCGCCGGCTTATGCTCAAGGGGCAGTTCAACGGCATCACGGTCCTCGACGACTATGCCCATCATCCGACGGAGGTCAGGGCGAGTCTGAGAGCCATTCGCGAGCGGTATCAGCCCCGGCGGCTCTGGTGCGTCTTCCAGGCCCACCAGTACAGTCGGACGCACTGCCTGCTTGACGAATTCGCGTCGAGTTTCGCGCAGGCGGACAAGGCGATTCTCCCGGAGATTTACTTCGTGCGTGATTCGGAGGCCAGCCGCAGCGAGGTGAACGCGAGCATCCTGGCCGAGCGGATTCGCGGACAGGGGACCGACGCGGAGTATATCGCAGGCTTCGACGCCGCTTGCGACTACCTGGAGCAGAACGTTTGCGCCGGCGACGTCGTGGTCGCGATGGGGGCCGGCGATGTGTGGAAGGTGGCAGATGACTATATTCAACGGCTTGGAAGAAATCGTTGAGCAGGACCACCCGCTGGCGCCGCACACGTGGTATCGGCTGGGCGGGCCGGCGGACTATTTCATTCGGCCGAGGAACATTGAGGACCTCAAGGAGGTGATCCGGCGGTGCAACGAACAGCACGTCCGGATGTACGTCATGGGCTTCGGGTCCAACCTGCTCGTCAGTGACGAAGGGGTCCGCGGCGCGGTCGTCAAGCTGGAAGGGGCCGAATGGAGCCGGACCGAGTTCGAAGGCGAGCAGATTACCGCCTGGGCGGGGGCCGAGTTGAGCAAGCTCGTCCTGGACTGTGTGGAGAAAGGGCTCTCCGGCATCGAGGCGCTGACGGGAATTCCCGGTTCGGTCGGCGGGGCCGTGAAGATGAACGCCGGGGGCAGCTTCGGCGACATCGGCTCGGCGGTCGAGTCCGTGACGTTGATGGATATCCACGGCAACGTCTTCGAGAAGAGTAAGCCCGAGTTGATCTTCGATTACCGTTGCGCGAATATCCGGGCAAGGTTCATTCTAAGCGCCCGGATCAGGCTGACCCCGGCCGATCCCGAACGGATCATGCGGACCGTAAAGGAGAGTTGGATCTACAAGAAGAACAACCAGCCCTTGAACACGAGGAACTGTGGCTGCGTCTTCAGGAATCCGCCGGGGGCGTCCGCCGGCGCCCTGATCGACCGGGCCGGTCTGAAGGGGCTGCAAGTCGGCGGGGCGGTGGTCAGTGACAAGCATGCGAATTTTATCATCGCCAAAGACGGCTGTTCGAGCCGCGACATTCTGCAGTTGATCGAGACCATCCGGCAGAGGGTCCGCGAGCAGTTCGATATCGACTTGGAGCCCGAGCTTGAGATCTGGAAGTAGTCGCGTATCACAGTGGGCTTTCGCCGACCCGATCATAGATCCTGCAAGACCCATGGGATCTATCGCTGCAGTGGAACGGAATGCGAATGAGTGAGACAACGGTCGACCAGATTGGGATACGTGACCCGTTGCGGATCGAAGGACCGACGAGGGTGGGCGTGCTGCTCGGCGGTGTCGGTCGGGAGCGCGCGGTGAGTCTGGACAGCGGCCGGTGCGTCGCCGAGGCGCTGCGACAGGCCGGGCTGGACGTTGTCACCTCGGATATCCGCCCGGATGATATGCAGGTCCTCGACAGGGGGGACATCGACGTTTTCTTCCCGGCTTTGCATGGCGAGTTCGGCGAGGACGGGCAGCTTCAGCAGGTCTTCGAGGAGCGGGGCCTTGTCTATGTCGGCAGCGGTCCCGAGGCCAGCCGGCAGGCGTTTGACAAGATGGTCAGCAGGCAGCTCTTCGCGGCGGCCGGGGTAAAAGTGCCGGCGGCCGTGGAGTTTAACCAGGATTCGGATCCCGCAGGATTCGAGGAGCAGTTGGAAGGGCTCGGGGAACGATTTGTGATCAAGCCGGTCCGGCAGGGCAGCAGCGTCGGCGTGCACATCGTCAAAGGCCGACGCGAGGCGATTGCCGCCGCAGAGCAGGTGCGAGAAGAATTTGGTGATTGCATGATCGAATCGTTCATCACCGGGCGGGAAGTCACGGTCGGCGTCCTCGGGCGACAGACGTTGCCCATCATTGAGATTCGCAGCAAGACCGGCTTTTACGATTATCATGCCAAGTACGTGGACGACCGTACGGAGTATCTCTTCGACACGATCGCCGATGAGAGCGTGCGGGCCCGGATCAATCGGGCGACGATGGCGTGCTTCGATGCACTGGGATGCTGTGATTTTGCCCGCGTCGATTTTATGCTGGGCGAGAACGGGACGCCCTACGCGCTCGAGGCGAACACGATCCCCGGCTTCACAACGCACTCGCTTCTTCCAAAGGCGGCCGGGAGGATCGATTTGTCGATGAGCGATCTGTGTGTTCGAATTGTCCGCACGGCGTTTTCCCGGCGGAACTGCAAGGTGAGGTAACAGGAAATGGGACTCGCATCGGCCCCGGGCATCGGGACCATGCGACTCCGTAAGAGTGGGCTCGAATTGAGGCTGAAGGTGGCCAAGAAAACGCAGAGAATGAGCATTGGGGAACGGATCCGCTCCTGGCGGAGTGTGAAGGGAAAGAAGCGCCCGACAGCTCGAAGCTGGAATTGGCTCGGCATCGTGAAGGTTGCGGTCGTGGTCTGCTTCCTGGCGGCGTCCGGCGCCTTCCTTCGCTACGCCGAGGCCTACATGAAATTGACCACGCCGGCAGAGGAGGGATCGCTCATTCTCGTCGGCGTCCCGGAGTGGGTCGATTGGGATCTGAAGGCGAGGGTGGCCGCCGTCGCAGGTGGGACGCGTTTCCCGCTCCAGGACGACACGGCCGCGGTGCTCGCGCGCAATCTGGCCCCGATGTCGTGGCTCGATGACGTTCGCATACAGGTGACCCACGACTCCGTGCGCGTAAAGGCGCAATGGCGCAAGCCGGTCGCGCTGATTGAGATCGAGGAGGACTCGTCGAGGATCTACGTGGACGAGAATCTCGTCGTGCTCGATTACATGCCGATGTCGCATCTGCCGATCGTCGAGATCAAGGGGATGGACCTGGGAGTGGTCCCTCTGCCCGGGCAGGTGTTCGACCAGAACGACCTGGCCGCGGCGGTCACGCTGATCGTGCTGCTGCACCGGATGGACGCCGAGTACGCGCCGGTCAATCCGCTCCTCGAGCATATTGCCAGCATCGACATCACCAACTTCAGGGGCAGGAGGAACCGCCGGGAGCCGCATATCGTGCTCCACACCAAAGACGATACGCAGATCATCTGGGGGGCCGAGATCGGCGAGTGGGCCAAGTATCTCGAAGCCAAGGACGAGCAGAAGCTCGCCAAACTGTATTCTTATTACAGAGAATTTGGCTCCCTCAGCGCCGGCGCAAAGTACATCAACCTCCGCGATCCGCAGGACCGGGTGCCTCAGCCGATCGACAAGTATCGCTGAAGTCGGCCAGGGCCGGCGCGAGCTCCTGATAGCGGTAGGGGATGTGGAACTCCTCGCATATCGCCTTGAGCCGTTTCAGCACGGCCTCGCTCAGCTCGCCCTGGAAATCCGCATTGCCGTTGCAGCAGAAGATTCGACAGCCCGCGAAGCGGTGCCCGTGAATGGTGCAGGCCTTGTCCTTCTGGTAAGGGCAACGGCCGGAGGTCATTGACTTCAGCTTCGCCTCGCTGAGCTTCGCGGCCAAGTAGATCAACTCCGGCGGCGTGACGAAGAGCCGGTGGTCATAGGCCTGGAAATCGCAACAGGCCCCGCACGCCTTGCAGCGACCGGCCCGCTGGGGCTCTCGTTGAAGTTGCGAGTCGAGCCAGTCGTAAAGGGCCGCTACTTCTCTAAGGAGTCGGCGGCGTCGTTCGGGTTCTCCCACCATCGCTTGTTCTTTCGGATCCTCTCGATTTCGTCGCAGGTGTATCGTCGGCCGCGATTGATGCCGGGACATTTCGTGGCGGCCCGGTTCCAGGC
>CBFDDG010000284.1:0-6695 GCA_965603505.1 uncultured Phycisphaerae bacterium
GACCGCAGCGCCTCGGCTACTTCCTCCAGGCCGTACTTCATCAGCACGGCCATGATGTGCCGATACCGCCGCAGTCGGTACAACCGGCTCCTGAAGCGAGGCTGCCAGAGACTCAAGTGCTATGGCTCCGTTACAGTCTTCGACAGCATCTGGTCGACTTTCTGCTCGATGCGCTCGATGTCTTCCTTGCTCGCGAGGTGCAGACTGCTCACGGTCTGCCGAACCTGATCGGACACCAGCTTCTGGAGCTCCGCCCGGGTCTTCTCGGCGCTATCGAGGACTTCCTTGACGAAGCCGCTGCGGCCCTCCCTTGCCGCCTCTCCTTTGCTGGCGTACTCATCGAACATCTTCTCCGCCCGTTCCCGCGTCATGGTCAGAGCGCCAAGGCCGGCCAGCATCAATTTATCCAATGTCTCGAACATGCAAGTCACCTCCAAGTATTCCCCTGTTCCGTTCCGTCGGACAAAGTGCCCGATGTTCCATCGGTCCATCCATCTAATCCGATTTGGGCGTGCCTGACAAGAGGAAAACGCCGGTCGCGGTTCCTGCCATAGAGAGAGGGTCGCATGTAAGGGGAGATTCCCGTCGGTGCGAACTCAGCGATCACGGGCACAGTAGTAAGAAGGGTACAGAAAGAGACCGGGATACAAATGTCGCATCGCGATCGAAAAGTCGTTGTCGTCGGGGCGGGCGCAGTGGGAACCACCTATATTTACGCCTTGCTGCAGACGGGTCTGGCGGATGAAATCGCTCTGATCGACGTCAATCCAGAGCGAGTGCAGGGAGAAATCATGGATCTTTCCCACGGGTTGCCGTTTATCCCGCCAGTTACCCTTAGGGCGGGCGAATACGCCGATTGCGCCGACGCCAACATCATTGTAATTACGGCCGGTGCCAAGCAGGCGCCCGGACAATCCCGCGCCGATCTGATCCGCCAGAATGCCCAGATTGTCCGCTCGATCTGCGGGCAGATCGGACGCTATCCCACCGACGCGGTCCTTGTCATGGTGACCAACCCCGTGGACGCCCTGACGCATCTGGCGTTCGAGTGTCTGAACTGGCCTCGCGAGCGCGTAGTTGGATCGGGCACCGTCCTGGACAGCGCGCGATTCAAGTTCTTGCTGAGCCGGCATTGCGGGATCGACGCACGCAACGTGCATGCGTATGTCATCGGTGAGCATGGCGACAGCGAGGTCGCCGCCTGGAGTCTCTCACACATCGCGGGGATCTCGATTGAGAAGTACTGTCAGATCTGCAAGGCGTGCAATTGCCGGGAGCACCACAGGGAGATCGCCGAACAGGTACGCGATTCCGCCTACCACATCATCGACTACAAAGGCTCGACGTTCTACGGAATCGGCCTTTCGCTAGCTCGTATCTCTGGGGCCATCCTGCGCGACGAGAACAGCGTGCTGACCGTCTCCACACTACTCCGTGGCGAGTATGGGATTCAGGACATCTGTCTGAGCGTCCCGTGCATCGTAGGAGAGAACGGCGTCATACGTATCATCGACGTCCAGCTCGCTCCCGATGAACAGCAGGCCCTGGAACGGTCGGCCGGGGCCATTGCCGAGATTCTTGACACGGTCCGAAAGCAGCCCCCCTCTTCGTACTGACCCGGGCCCAGCTTACGAGTAGCGGGCCCGGGGGCCAGCCGCCATGTGACGCGCCGCCAAGGTCGAGGGTCGCCGGCAGGGTCACGCGACAGTAATATCCTTATCCAGGTAGACGTCCTGCACGGCGTTCAGGATCTTCACGCCGTCTTTCATCGGTTTCTGGAAGGCCTTTCGGCCGGTAATCAGGCCGGTGCCGCCCGCTCGCTTGTTGATCACGGCGGTCCTGGCCGCCTGCTGCAGGTCGTTCTTCCCCGACGCCCCGCCGGAGTTGATCAGCGGAACCCTGCCCATGTAACAGTTCACCACCTGATATCGCGTCAGGTCGATCGGATGGTCGGAGGTGAGCTTGTCGTACACGTCCGGGTGCGTCTTGCCGAAGCTCAGGGCTTTGTAGCCCCCGTTGCTCGTGGGCTGCTTCTGCTTGACGATGTCCGCCTTGATCGTGACGGCTAAATGGTTCGCCTGGCCGGTCAGGTCGGCGGAGGTCTCGTAGTTCACGCCGTCCTTTTTGAAGTGCTCGTTTCGCAGATAGGCCCAGAGCACGGTGAACATGCCGAGGTCGTGCGCTTGCTCGAAGGCGATGGAGATCTCCTCGATCTGCCGCCGGGATTCCTCGGAGCCGTAGTAGACCGTGGCACCCACGCCCGCGGCCCCCAAGTCGAAGGCCTGGTCCACGGAGCCGAAGAGCCGCTGGTCGTAGGAATTGGGATAGCTCAGCAACTCGTTGTGATTGATCTTGACGATGAACGGGATTTTGTGCGCGTACTTCCGCGAGACGGCGGCGAGCACGCCGAGCGTCGAGACCACGGCGTTGCACTGCCCCTCGAGCGCCAGCTTCACGATGTTCTCGGGGTCGAAGTAGATGGGATTCGGCGCGAACGACGCCCCGGCGGAGTGCTCGATCCCCTGATCGACCGGCAGAATGGACAGATACCCCGTTCCCGCCAGTCTACCCTGGTTGAAAATCGACTGCAGATTCCGGAGGACTCGGGCGGACCGGTCAGACAGGGAAACAACCTCGTCCACAAATGCCGGTCTCGGAAGATGCAGCGCATCCTTCGGAACGGTGCCGCACTGATGGTTCAACAAATCGTTCGCTTCCGAGCCCAGAATTTCAAGGATCCTGCTATTCATTTTCTACCCCTTTCCGGTTTCTGGATACGCCACGGGTTTCGGTTCACTGGCGATTCTTACGGGCGACGTTCGCCCACGGTTCGGCACCGGTTTCAAGCCGAGAATCATTGGCCGCCAGCGTACACGCAGATTGAGGTCTCGCCAACGGGAAATTGGCAAGACGGGGCGACCCAGTTGCTATAACGGCGTCATTGCCCGGACCAGGGGTCGGCGGGGGCAGGTTCTGGTCTCGTAAAGGCGCATTTGACTCGCAAAGAAATTTGAACAAATCTTGACAACCAGCATCACTTGCCCTATCATTATAGGTCCGCAGCAGTTTTATCGCAACGCCATGCGGCAGGAACCTTGAGATGCGTCGAATTCCAAAAAGAAGGACCGGCGTACTCGACCCCATTTCATGGGTGCAAGGAGGCACCGTCCATGAAGATCAGAACCCTCATGCTCGGCTGGGAGTTTCCGCCGTTCATCAGCGGCGGGCTCGGAACGGCCTGTTACGGACTGACCAAAGCCATGAGCCGCCTGGGGATGCAGGTGACCTTTCTTTTGCCCAGAATGCACGCGCTGCGATTCACCGCCGGTGAGCTGGACACGCCGCTTGATCTGACGGCGCGGGCCTTGGCAGATGTCCGATCGCAGCCGCTTTCCACTGCCGTCGGGGCCTACGGGAGCTGCGGCCCCGCCCCGTTCGCTCGTCGTCTGACTGCTGCGGCCGAGGCGGAACTGTCCGACGAGCCGGGCACAGGCCCTGCTCCCTACGGGCCCGACATCCGCGAAGAGATCCGCCGTTACGCGATCAAGGTCCTGAAGATCGGCCGGTCGGAGCCGTTCGACGTCATCCACGCGCACGACTGGATGACCTTCCCGGCGGGGATCGCTCTGGCGGCGAGTTCCGGCAGGCCGCTCGTCGTACAGGTTCACTCGACCGAATTCGACCGCAGCGGCGAGCACGTCAATCAGTTCGTGTATGACATCGAGCGGCAGGGAATGCATGCGGCCGCGAGGGTCATCGCGGTCAGTTATTACACGCGCAACATGATCGTGAATCGCTACGCCGTGCACCCCGCGAAGATCGACGTGGTGTACAACGGGATCGAGTTGGCCGATTCCAACGAGGTCCAGCCACAACTACCCCAGCCCGCCAGGAGAGACAAGGTCGTCCTGTTCCTGGGGCGCATCACCATGCAGAAGGGACCGGAATACTTCCTCCAGGCCGCCAAGAGAGTCTTGGAGAAGGTCGAGAACGTGAAGTTCATCATGGCCGGTGACGGCGATCGGCTGTACGGGACCATAGAGCAGGCCGCCTGGCTTGGCATCGGCCACAGGGTCTTTTTCACCCGCTTTCTGCGGGGGGCCGACGTGGATCGGGCGTACAGGATGGCCGACCTGTACGTCATGCCTTCCGTTTCCGAGCCGTTTGGGATTGCGCCTCTGGAAGCCCTCCAGCACGATGTACCCGTGCTTATCAGCAGGCAAAGCGGCATCGCGGAGGCATTTCGGAACGCCCTGAAGGTGGACTTCTGGGATACCGACGAGATGGCCAACAAGATAATCGCCGTATTGCGGCACAGCCCGCTGCAGGAGATGCTTCGCACGAACGGCCGGCAGGAGGCGCGCACGTTCCGCTGGGCAGATTCGGCGGCGAAGGTCAATACCGTCTATCACAAGGTCCTGAGCGCAGCCTGAGTGAGCGCGCCAAGGAGGATTTTGATGGCGTCCGTGTGTTTCTACTTTCAGGTCCATCAACCGTACCGGCTCCGGCACTACACGATCTTCGATGGCGGCACGGACTACTTCGATGAAGATAAGAATGCCGGGGTCTGCCGGAAAGTCGCGGACAAGTGCTACCTGCCGACCAATCGTCTGCTGCTGGAGTTGATACGGCGGTACGGCGGCCGATTCAAGGTGGCGTTCAGCATCACGGGCGTTCTGCTCGAGCAGTTCCGCGAGGATGCCCCGGAAGTGTTAGCCAGTTTCCAGGAGCTTGCCGCCACCGGCTGCGTGGAGTTCCTGGCGGAAACGTACTACCATAGCCTCAGCTTCCTGTTCTCGCCTGATGAATTCGTCGAGCAGGTCGAGGCCCATAGGGCACTCGTTCGAGAGCTGTTCGGTCAGACGCCGCGAGTGTTCAGGAATACCGAGCTCATCTACAACAATGCCCTGGCCGAAACCGTCGAGCAGATCGGCGGTTTCGATGCGATCCTGGCCGAGGGGGCCGACCACATCCTGGGGTATCGAAGTCCCAATTACGTCTATCGCCCTCCGAACACGCGTCGCCTGAAACTGCTGTTGAAGAACTACCGGCTCAGCGACGATATCGCCTTCCGGTTCTCGAATCAGGACTGGGCCGAATGGCCGTTGCGGGCGGAGAAGTTTGCCCATTGGGTCAACGCCGTCAACGGCAATGGGTACGTGGTCAATCTCTTCGTGGATTACGAGACGTTCGGCGAACACCAGTGGCAAGACACGGGGATCTTCGATTTCCTGCGTTGCCTGCCGAGCGAGATCTTCAAGCACCCGGATGCCGATTTCAAGACGCCGGGCGAAGTGGCCGACGCTTACGAAGCGGTAGACGCGGTCGATGTGCCGGACTTTGTCAGTTGGGCCGACATCGAGCGCGACCTTTCGGCATGGCGCGGCAACCCCATGCAGCACAACGCCCTGACCGAACTCTATCGACTGGAGGACGCGGTGAAGGCGTCCGGCGATCCGGACATCCTCACGAGCTGGCGCAGACTCCAGATCTCGGATCACTTCTACTACATGTGCACGAAGTGGTTTGCCGACGGCGACGTGCACAAGTACTTCAACCCGTACAACTCACCCTACGACTCCTACATCAACTTCATGAACGTTCTGGACAACCTGCGATCTCGCTGTGCGGCAGCTTCGGCGTTTCGTGGGCCCGCTGTGGCGGCACTGCCGCGATCCGTGATGTCAGGAGTGCGACGTCCCCGACGAAGAAATCGTCCGGCTCATGCGTGAATCCCAGCGGTTCGGGCCGTAGGCCATCGCTTTGCCGGGCATTTTTCCGGACCCTCCGCCTGCCCGACCCTGCATGAGGCACAAAGGTATTGCATTCGGCCGGCCATTTTGGTATCATAGAGGCAAGAAATGGGGTGGGTTCGACGGCGAACCTCGACTGTGCCGTCCGATGTACCGGAGCCTGCACGAGGGTATGAATCGAAGGTCCTTTCTGAAAATCGCGGGATTCGCAGCCGCCATGAGTAACTGTGCGGCGGCGCGACACATTCTCCTGCTGAACGCCGACGAGACTTCGCCGATCTCCAGGATTGAATGGATGGTCTATGCCACCGGCCGGCGGAGTCCCGCCAGCGAGCCGGAACACCGCTGTGTCGTGCGAATCGGGACCACCTGCGGCATCCAGGGCTGGGCCGACGCCCCGAGTTCGGCCATGCCCGACCAGGATACTGCCGGCCTGGTCAGGAACACCCTGCTCGGCCAGGACCTGAGCCGGCACGATGCCATCTGGCGGCAGCTCTACGAGCAGAACATCCCGCTCAGCACCCTGTCGGCCGTCGATATCGCCCTGTGGGACCTGCTGGGCCGACTGGAGAACAAGCCGGTCCACGCCCTGCTCGGCACGAAGCGGCAGAGAGTCAAGTCCTGCGTGACGACGGATTTCAACCTTGGCGATCTGGGGCGATACGCCGAGGTTGCCCTGGCCTGCAAAGAGGCGGGCGTTCACGCCTGCAAGATTCACCCGTACATCGAATGGGGCGCCGGCCGAAACGGCCTGGCAAACGCCGGCTTTCCCGATCGCGACATGGCCATCTATCAGGCCGTCCGGGACGCCGTCGGCCCGGACTACGCGTGCATGGCCGACAACTTCTGCACCTACACCTATGACGAGGCCCTGCGCGTCGGCCGGCTGCTCGACAATCTCGACTATGAGTGGTACGAGTCCCCCATGCCGGAAAGCGACGA
>CBFDDG010000285.1:0-6679 GCA_965603505.1 uncultured Phycisphaerae bacterium
AAGAGTTATGCACCGGATCGCCGTGGCACGTTCGAGTTCCGTCCGGCGCGGCTTCACGCTGATCGAGCTGCTGGTTGTCATCTCGATCATCAGTGTGATGATGTCGATCATGCTGCCGACGCTGAGCGGCGCGCGGGAAGAGGGCAAGCGGATCGCCTGCCTGTCCAACATGCGGAGCCTGTCGCAGGCGTGGATCATGTACGCCCTGGACAACGACGACAAGCTGTGCTCGGCCGATACGGGCTGGGACGTGCCGCCAGACAATCACTGGGTGGCCGACGGGCCCATCATCCCGGGCAACGACGTGGGCGGCACGGCTGAGGCGATCCGCAACGGCTCGCTCTGGTCCTACACCGGCGAGGAGCTGAAGCTGTACAAGTGCAGGAGCGACCGGACGGAGCGTCTGCGCAGCTACGCCATATCAAGGGCGATGAACGGCACGCCGCGAGTCGCGGAAGGCGATGCGATCCGGCCGTTTCACCTCTGGAACGAGATCACGCGGACCAGCGAAAGGATCGTGTTCATCGACGCCGACTGCCGTACGCCCTGGATGGAAGGCTCGTTCTGCGCCGTCAGGGATATCGATTCGCCGTCGCCGCAGTGGTTCGTCCGGGACAGCCGCAACATCACCGCCCGTCACCGCCAGGGCTGTAACGTCACCTTCCCGGACACCCACGGCGAGTTTTGGCGGTACCGGGATGCGCGGACGGTCGCGCTGGCGGACTACGCCATCGATCCGCAGGAGGCCTCCGTGGACAATCCGGATTTGCTGCGCATGGTCCGACTGATGCGGGGCAAACGCGAATAGGCCGGGAGCCGCATGGATACGATTTGTAGAAGGTTGTGGGAGTGACGCCGTATGCTGCCGAACTGGGCCGGATATACGTTGCAGGAAAAGTGGGAAGACCTGAAGGAACGGCTGCACCTGCAGGAAGCCAGAGAATGGATCAACGGGCACCCCGAGTTTGTGGTGTCCGCCGCCCTGATCTCCGGCATCGTGCTGCTGACGATCGGCATGTGGCTGCTGATCCCCGACAAGCCGGGCCCGGTGCAGACGATTGAAAAGGAGTGGTTCTACGACCTCAATACAGGCAAGCTGTTCACGGCTGAGAAAGGTTTGACGCCGCCGATTGAGGCCCCTTCCGGCCCGCAGCCCGACGGCGAGCCGGCCGGCGTGCGGGCCTACGTGCTGTCCTACAAGCCGAACGAGTCCGAGCGATTCATCGGCTTCCTCGAAATGAGCGCTCCGAACGACGTCCAGGCCCGCTGGCCCACCCGGCCGAAGCGCCGCAGCGCCGCGACGCAATGGGGCTGGGGCAAATTCCTCCGCCGGATCGAAGACGAGCACTGGGCCCCTGCCGACAGCAGCGAGGGGCGGAAGATCTTCGACGAGGCCTTCGCTCCCAACGCCGACGGCGAGCGACCCATCTACTGCCGACCGAAATGATCCTGAAGGCGACGGACCCGCCTGATGCGGGCGGTATATCACGTCATCGCCGCGATGCGGCGATTCGACAACTTTGATTTTTGCTATTCTCAGGCGAGCCTCTTCGCCACTTCGTCGAAGATCAACTGCATGGCGTGCTCGACCGGGCCGGGCAGATACGTCCCGGCGGCGCCCTTGTGGCCCCCGCCGCCGAACTTTACGGCAATCTCGCTGACGTCCACCTTATCACGGCTGCGCAACGAGCACCGGATCCGACCATCCTTCAATTCGATGAACGATGCGGATACCTTCACGGATTCGATGCGCTGACATTCGTTGATCAGGTTCTCCGTGTCCCGGTACGCTGCCCCGGTCCTCTCGAAATCCTTGCGAAGCAGATACTGCGAGGCATACCGGCCGTCGAGTCGGAGTTCGACCGTATTGAGCATGGCCACCATCAGCTTGAAACGAGAATAGGAGAAGGTCAGGTATAGCTTGCGGTAAAGCACGTCCGGCTCGGCGCCAAGCTCGATCAAATCCGCACAGCCGCAAAACACCCGGCCATCCGTATTCCGCAGGTGAAACCAGCCGGTATCGGTCGCAATCGCCACGAAGAGTCCCTCGGCCATTTTTCTCGTAATGGAGAAGCGCGCGGCCTTGAGGAAGTCGAGCAGCACGAGTCCGGCCGCTGCGGCCGTGGTGTCGGTGATCTCCACCCGGCCCAGTCCGTCGGAAGTAACGTGATGATCGAACACAAGAGCCGGCACGTCGGATTGCCGGAGATACTCCTCGAATCGCGGCAGTTGACTGCGACTGTTGGTATCGATGATGATAACAAGGTCGATCTCGGCGAACGTTCCGGCCGTCAGTTCCTCAACCTGCGTATCTTCGCCGAGGACGGGGATTTCTTCCTCGAAGAGAAATCCATACCACTCGGGCATGGGCGAGAGCAGCAGCGGCCGGACCGTTTTACCCAGGCCCCGCAACACCTCGGTCATTGCGGCGACACACCCGCAGGCATCGCCATCCGGCCTCGTATGCGTCGTGACGAGGACATTGCCGGAGCTTTCAATCAGCTCGACCGCTTGCTGATACGCTTCATTGTTCTTCATGCGTTCCTTTCATTCCGTTTCGACGAGGTGGGAGTCTGTCACGTGCAGCCGTCAGCCTATTCACGCCGCCTCTGCGTCCGGCAGGAATACCGACGTGATACGATCACGGCACGGCTACAGCGCTCGGGCCGCACCCCTGCGGAGCCCTGTCCCCTGCGGCAGTACATTCATCCTATCAAACAATACCGCGGGCCAAAAGCGAAATCTCGGAAGCGCCCGCAGAAGTGTGCGACTACGTTTTGTGCCCCTTGTAGGTCGTGCGTCCCCGCACGACCTCTTCAGGCGAGCGGGGACGCTCGCCCTACCACGCGACATCCCGCACTTGCCCACGCGGGCCACAAAAGTTGGTCGCACACCCGCAGAAAGAAGACCGCAGGTCTTGTTGGATGCCGCCCCGCACGCAGCGGTCGCCCCGATGTGGAGAATGATGCAGGTTCAATCGTGCTCGAAGACCATTTTCTGCACGTCCACGCCCTCAATGGCCCCGAGCTTTTCCACCAACTCCCAGATGGGTCCCTCCGGGCCGGCCATTTCCAGCAGCACCAGGCCGTTCGGCGAGCAGAAACGATCGGAGACAGTATGCAGGCCGAGCCGCGTCTTAACGCTGCATCCGTATTCCGTGAACAACTCCTGCACCGGGGGCACGTGTTGGACGCGATCCGTAATGTGCACGCCCAGAACGATGTGTGCTTCCTTGCTCATACTAATCTCCCTTCGTTGCTTTCTGGAGAATGGCCCGGGCTTCCCGGCAGTCCCTGGCGATCTGCGCGGCGAGTTCCTCCGGCGTGACGAACTTGTGCTGGCTGCGCAGCCGCTGCACAAAATCCATGGCGATCCATTCGTCGGTGATATCGCCGATGCCTTCCACCAGCAGGTGGGCTTCGATCAAGAGCGGGTGCTCGTCGCCGAAAGTCCGGGCCTGGCCGATGCTGAATACGGCCGGTATGGGCACGCGTTCTTGCAGGAGTTTCTCCTTCGTCGGGGCGATCGCCACGAGGCCGGCATAGACCGCCTCTGCGGGGATAATCTGGTTGGGCCTGCTCATGTTCAGCGTGGGGAATCCGAGCTTTCTGCCCCGCCCCCAGCCTGAGACAATCGGACCGATGAGCCGATACGGCCGGGACAGCGTGGCGGCGGCCTCCGCGACGTGCCCGGCCTCAAGCATGTAGCGAACGATCGTGCTGGAGACCCGCAGCGTCTGTCCGCTCGGCAGCTCGATCTTCCGTGGCGGAACCACCATGACATCGAAGCCTTTGCGCCGCCCCAATTCCGCCAACGTCCCGACGTCCCCTGCCCGGCCGGCCCCGAAATGGAAATCCTCGCCTTCGACGATGACCGCCGGCCGGATGGCAGCCAGCAGAAACTGGTCCACGAAATCCTCCGGCGACAACGTCAGCAAATCCCGGTTATCTTCCAGAACGATGATGCAATTGTCCGCATAGTCCTGAAGCAGATGGAGCTTCAGCTCAAGAGGCGTGAGCACACCCAGCGCCTTCTCAGGATGGAGAATCGCCGCCGGGTGCGGCTCGAACGTCATCACCACCATCTCAGTGGCCCGTTCGCCCGCGATCCGACGCGCCGTGCGGAAAATCGCCTGATGACCCAGATGCACGCCATCGAAGTTCCCGATGGTCAGGACGCAGCCTTCCTTGACCTGCCCGAGTTGGGACAACTCTGTGAGAATCCTCATAATCTGCCGCCGCCCATACGCACCCACTCACCATCACAACGCATCGTCCGTCGCCCGGTGGATTGATATACCAGCATCCCAGTCGAACGAGCAGAACTTGGGCAACAGTTTACCGGGTGCGAGTCGTCATGCAATGGGTTTTTCCGCTGCGGAGGGTGGAAGGATGGGGCGACGCCGGAAGGCGCAGGATCGGCTGGTCAGGGCCTGGCCTGCCCTTCCTTCAGTTGCACGAGGCGGGCGTCGGCGTTGCACTGGCCGGGGTAAAAGACCCTGATCTCTTCCAGGGTGAATTCCGCCTTGGTGGGCTCCCCTGCTTTTTCATAACACAATGCCAGCATGTCGAGGGCCAATTTGTGGTACGGGGCCGCCCCGGGTCGCCCATCCTTTGACTTCTGGGGCCCGGAACTGCGAATCTGCTCGAAATAGGGAATGGCCGACTGATGCTGGTCATCCTCGACATACATCATGCCCAATTCGTAGTGGGCCGGCTTGTTCGCACCGTCGGCCTGCGCGGCCTTGCAGTAGGCCCCATAGGCCATCTCACGGTCGCCCTTGGCCTTGTGGATCCGAGCCAGTTGACACCATGCCTGACTGCTCTCGCTGTCGATCAACAGGGCCTTGTCGCACTGTCGCCTCGATTCGTCGAGCAGGCCGAGGGTCGAGTACGCCTCGGCGCGACTGACGATCTGGCCCACCATTACCGGCCTCAGGAGAACCAGGGCGAGCACGATGATGATCACGCTGCCGCAGCTCTTCGCCGCCAGTTCCTTATACTCCTGCCAATGCTTGCTGTGTTTGCGATAGACGATCACATGGTCTTCCATGGAGCACCCGCTAACCGATGATGACCAGATAAATGCCCAGCACCATCAGGAGGTTGCCGGCCAACAATTGGATGCGCTGCTCAAGGGAGCACATCCACGTTCGCAGTCTCATGAATAGGTCAGGCTTGCCCAAGGCGGTCAAGAGGCCGACGGCAAGAACTGCGAGGCTCTGCCCGGCGGCAAAGCTCACCAACAGCACGAGGCCGTTCTGCGACGCCTGTCCCGTTGTCATGGCTTCCATGAGGCTCAGGAGCCCGGCCCCGCCGTGCGGGCCCGCCCACGTTTGCAGCAGGCCGAGCGCTCCGCCCAGCAGGAATGCTCCCGGCAGACCCGCCCCGCCGAGCCGCTCGACCGTGCGCCGCCACTTCTCCGGAAAGAGCTGCGGACTGATCAGGCCGCTGATGAGGATCCCGACCACGAACAGGGCGAGGCCGAGAACCTGGAATACGACTCCGTTCACATGCAGCACCCTGCGAACACCATCGCCCGTCGGAACGGCGGCGGAACCCAGAAACATCGTACTCGCGATGAAGCCAAGCACCAGCAGCACACAGAGGACTACCGAATGTTTCCTCGAACGCCCCGCACCCGCCACATAGGCCACCACAATCGGCAACCGGACGACTCCATACAGGCTCAGGGATGCCACGAGTCCGGCCCAAAAAGCGCCGCCCGCCACAGTCTCCGCCGACTGCATGCCGAACTGGTCGATGATCGCGAGCATTCTGTTCTTCCTCCAAAGGAGCCGTCGCATCGTTACACATAAAGTGTACGATATAGAAATCATCAAAAAATATGCAACTCAGTTGCAAATCCTTCGTAGAACCACATAATGACGGCAGTCATCGAGTAGTTGATTATTGGACCAATGGAGTGCTCTCTCCCATGCAGAAAAGGCTCAATGCGATACTCATGGAGCTTCGGCACCATGCCCCTTTCACCATTTTCGGGGCCATTACGGGCGTTACTGCCATGCTGCTGTTTGCCAAGGCTCCGCCCGACGTGAGCCACCGGCTCTTCCAGGTCTTTCACCCCAGCCATGTGGTGCTGTCTGCCGTTGTCACGGCATCCCTGTTCAGACTGCACGAGACGAAGAGGAGCTTGCTCACCGTTCTCATTGTCGGCTATGTTGGGGCCATCGGCGTTGCTACAATCAGCGACTCGGTCGTGCCCTTTGTGGGTGAGAGTTTCCTTGGCGTGGCGGTGCCGACCCACGCCAGCCTGCATGAGCATGGAGACGCTCATGCCCCCGAGGCCGCGGGCCAAGACGATCACGACGATGAGCAGGAACTGCCGGAGCAGGCTGCGGCCGAGGCGGAACTCGAAAGCCCGCCGGAAGAGTCCGGGAAGCCGCGTATCCACCTGGGATTCATCGAGGACTGGTACCTCGTCAATCCGGCGGCGATTCTGGGGATTCTGATCGCGTGGTACTGGCCGCGAACGAAGTTTCCCCATGCCGGGCACGTCCTGATCAGTACGTGGGCCTCCTCGTTCCACGTCCTTATGAACACGCACCGCGAGCTGACCCCAACGTTGTTCGCTGGGATCTTCCTCGTCCTGTTCATCGCGGTGTGGCTGCCCTGCTGCGTCAGTGACATCATCTTTCCGCTGTTGTTCGTTCGCTCGC
>CBFDDG010000286.1:0-6673 GCA_965603505.1 uncultured Phycisphaerae bacterium
TGCAACTGTACGAGTGTCCCTGTACCGAGGCGCGAGGCCGGCCGCTGTTGCTGCTCGGTGTGTTCGTTGTGACGGTCGGCGTGGCAGGTTGGATCAAAATGCGCGGGAAAAAGAAAGGCGGCGTATCTATGAATGCTACATGGAAAGTCCTTGTCGTGGTGGCTCTCGGGGCCGCGGTCGGCGCGGTGTTTGCCCTCAGGCAGAATGCAAACCGTAACGCGTCGGCGATCTCGGATTCCGGGCCAGCGGAGGTGACGAAAGTCCAGGCCAGCTCGCCAACCAATGGGAGCGAGCGAGGCAACGCCGGGCCCCTGCCCCGCTTGGTGGATCTGGGGGCCGGTACGTGCATCCCCTGCAAGATGATGGTGCCCGTGCTCGAGGAGTTGAAGCAGGAGTACGCCGGCCGCCTCAGCGTCGAGTTCTACGACGTTCGCGAGGACCCGGGCGTGGCCCGGAAGTACGGCATCCGGGTCATCCCCACCCAGATATTCTACGATGCCGCCGGAAAAGAACTGTTCCGCCACGAGAGTTTCATCGCCAAGGAGGACATCGTCGCCAAGTTCAAGGAGTGTGGCGTCGATCTGGCCGGCGGCGCTTCGCTGGCCCCGACATTCGAGCGGCTCATGCCTGCCAAGACTGATGAACGCCCGAAGGAGAGTATCTGCTACATGTGCGATGGGAACATCGACCCCAAGGCGCTTGTGATCGTCGCGACGGACAAGGGCCCGATCCGGCTGTGCAGTCCCCATTGCTATTTCATCATGGATTCCTGCCTGACCGAGGACAAGACCGATTTCGAGAAGAAAGTCACCGTCGCCGACTGGACTACGGGGGAAGCGGTCGCCATCTCGGAAGCCACGTTTCTTTATGGCCAGGATGAGGCGACGGGCCGACCCTGGGTCAGGGCCTTTGCCGACAGGGACGCCGCCACCGCCGAGCGCGCCGCCAGCGGAGGCAACATGCTCGCCCTCGAACCGCTCCGGCAGAAGGAGATGTCCCATCGCTGCGGGTTCTGCGATCGCGCGTGCTACCCGCAGGATGCCGCCGAGGTCATCGTGGAGGGCGGCGTACGCACGTGGGGATGCTGTTCCCATTGCGCCCTGGGCGTGGCGGCAAGGACCGGCAAGGACATCGAAGTCCGTGAGAAAGACCGAGTGACGAAGCAGGCCGTCGTCGTCAAGACGTTCGGCGGGAAGATCGCTTCACTGGAGCCGGCCACGGCGGTGGCGTGGTTCGGGCAGCGGCAAAAACCCGATGGCACGTGGGGCTCGGCCGGCTGCTTCCATCAAGGGTTCTTCGTCAACGCCAACAATCTGAAGAAGTGGGTCGAGCAGAACCCGTACGAGACGGGCAAGCTCATCAGCATCAGCCAGGCGCTGGCCAATAAGATGAAGCTCTCGCCCGAACAAATCCAGAAGGCCTGCAAGATCGGCGAATGCGTACCGAAATGAGAAGAGCAGTTGTGACACGCATTACGATGGAAAGTTGCGTCATCCCAGGTGGCATCGTCAAGGCCGAATCCTCAATTTTGATCTTTGATTCTTGATTTTTGATATCTCAGGGTGACCGATGGAAAGACTCTTTACGACGTTGACCAGGGCGGTGGAAGCGACCCCCGCCATTGCGATCTCAGCGGCGTTCCTCTGGGGGATTCTCAGCATCCTGCTGAGTCCGTGCCACCTTTCGAGCATCCCGCTGATCGTGGGCTTCATTGACAAGCAGGGCCGGATGTCCACCCGGCGAGCGTTCGTGATTTCGACCCTCTTTGCCGTCGGGATTCTCATCACGATCGCCGCCATCGGCGTTATCACGGCTGCGGCCGGAAGAATGCTGGGCGACGTCGGCCGATACGGCAACTATTTCGTCGCCGTCATCTTCTTTCTCGTCGGCCTGCACCTGCTGGACGTCATCCCCATGCCCTGGTCCGGGCCGGGTCAGGTCGGCATGAAGCGCAAAGGTCTGCTCGCCGCCTTCATCCTCGGTCTGGTCTTCGGGATCGCCATCGGACCATGCACCTTTGCCTACATGGCGCCCATGCTGGCCGTCACATTCCGGGTCGCCTCGACCGCCCTGCTCTATGGCATCATCCTGCTGCTTGCCTACGGCGTGGGCCACTGCTCGGTCATCGTCCTGGCCGGCACGAGCACGGGGCTGGTCCAGCGATACCTAAACTGGAACGAGAAATCCAAAGGCGCCGTCATCGTCAAGAGGGTGTGTGGCGTTCTCGTGATCCTCGGTGGCCTCTACCTGATCTACGTTGCACCATGAAGCGCCAAGGCCATGGGAGAAGAAACCGGTCTCATGAGAAACAACGTCTCTTTTGTGAAAGGAGGATACGAATGGATAGAAGGAAATTCCTGGCGACAACACTGGCAGCAGGCACCGCGACATCGATGACCTCGACGGCTGCGGACGCTCACACGGACACGACAATCCGAATCATCGGCGTTGCCTGCAGCCCGCGTAAGGGCAAAACCACGGCTACCGGTGTCAAGGTGGCCCTCGATGCGGCCCAAGACGTAGACCCTCGCATTCAGACGGAGTTGATCGACCTGGGCGGCCTGAAGATCGCCGGCTCGCTGGGTGGCGCCACCTCGGCTCAAGCCAAGCAACCCGAGGATGACTTCGAGCGCGAAGTACTGCCGGTGTTGAAGGCGCCTCGGCTGCCGGACGGCTTGATCATTGGCTCACCGTGCTATTTCCGCACAATGAGCGCGCTGTGTAAGGCTTTTCTTGAGCGTCTACAGGTCTTCCGTTCACCCAAATTACTGCTTGCTCACAGGCCGTTCGGAGTTCTCTCGGTCGGCGCCTATCGCAATGGTGGCCAGGAGCTGGTCATCCAGGAGATCCAAACGGCCATGCTTTGCCATGAGGTAATGGTGGTCGGCGGGAAACCCCGTGCTCACCAGGGCGCTACGCTTTGGAATGCCTACGGGAATGACATCATGAAGGATGAGTTCGGCATCGAGACCGCCAGGCAGCTCGGCATCCGCGTCGCCGAAGCCGCTCTCAAGCTGGCACGGGACAAAAGCCGGTGATGAACCGATTCGGATATTGAGGCGTACAAGTTGCCATCATACATTTCGACACATGACAAAATACCAACAGAGAGGACTTTGAACGGCCGCTGTGTATGGGTGAAATACCGGACATAACAAAGACGCCGGCTGATGGAAACCGACTTCAGGTGCTGAAGGTGCTGTTCCTGTGTACGGGCAACTCGTGCCGCAGCCAGATGGCGGAGGGCTGGGCCCGGCATCTCAAAAGCGACGCGATCGAGGCGTATTCGGCGGGCATTGAGACGCACGGTCTCAATCCCAACGCCGTGAAGGTCATGGCGGAGGCCGGCGTGGATATCTCGGGACACCGTTCCAAGCACCTCGGCGAGCTTTGCGATATCCCGTTTGACTATGTCGTGACGGTCTGCGACCACGCCCACGAGCATTGCCCTGTCTTCCCTGGCAAGACCCAAGTCGTGCACGTCGGCTTCGAGGATCCCCCGCGACTGGCGAAACAAGCCAAGAGCGAGGAAGAAGCGCTGAACGGCTACCGTTGCGTCCGCGATGAGATCAGAGACTTCGTGCTGCGCTTGCCGGACGCCTTGAGAAGGAAAGGACGATGATGGATGCCAGGATCAAAGAACTGATTGCCTTGGGTGCTTCCGTCGCGGCCAACTGCCATCCGTGCATTCGCCACCACATGGGCAAAGCACGGGACATGGGCACAGATCGGACGGAAATCCAGCAAGCCCTGCAAGTCGGCCGCATGGTGCGGAAAGGCGCAACCGATCAGATGGACGAGTTGATTGCCGAATTGCACGGTGGCTGCTGCGAGACCGGCTGCACAGAGAGCAGCGAAATGGGCGAGGCGGAGAAGGTACGGGAATCCGTGAGGCAAGGATACGGCCAGATCGCGCAGGGACAGTCCGCCTGTTGCGGCGCTCCGCCCGACCGACTTGCCGAAGCAATCGGTTATACGGCAGATGAGCTTGCCGCCCTGCCGGAGGGAGCCAACATGGGGCTCTCCTGTGGCAATCCGACGGCCCTCGCGGAGTTGCGGCCGGGCCAGACGGTGCTCGATCTGGGCAGCGGTGGCGGATTCGACGTGTTCATCGCCGCGGCTAAAGTCGGGCCCAACGGCCGCTCCATCGGCGTGGACATGACGGCCGATATGGTGGCCAAGGCCCGCGCGGGGCTGTCCCAGTTCTCAAAGAAAACCGGGCTGACGAACGTGGAGTTTCGCCTCGGCGAGATCGAGCATCTGCCGGTGGCCGACGCCGGCGTGAACGTCGTCATCTCCAACTGCGTCATCAACCTCTCGCCGGACAAGCCGCAGGTATGGCGCGAGATCGCCCGCGTGTTGAAGCCCGGCGGCAAGGCCTGCGTTTCCGATCTCGCTCTGAAGAAACCGCTCCCGAGGGAGATTCGGCAATCCGTCGCCGCGTTGATAAGCTGCGTCGGAGGCGCCGTTCTGATCGACGAGACTCTCCGCATGGCACGGCAGGCGGGTCTGCACGACGTCGCCGTAAACGAAAAAGCCTACGACATTGACGTGATCGCGGAGTGCAACGACGAGCTTTACGGGAAGGTCAAGGAATGTCTGCCCGCCTCAGTTAAGCTCAGTGATTACGTGGCGAGCATCGATGTGACCGCCAGAAAGGTCCCGGCCTGCTGACAGGCCCGGAAACGGAGTCCCCTATGCCCAATCAGGCCCCAACGATCGCAACCGGAAAAGGTCTCAGCATCTTCGAGAGGTATCTGACCGTCTGGGTGGTTCTGTGTATCCTCGGCGGGATCGTCCTGGGCAAGGTCGCCCCGGGCATGGCGAAGTCGCTCGATGCCATAGCGATCTACGTGGGCGGCGCGCCGGTCGTTAGCATCCCAATCGCGGTGTGTCTGTTCTTCATGATGTATCCGATCATGGTGAAGATCGACTTCACCCGGGTGCTCAAGGCGGGCAAGAGTCTGCGGCCGGTCGGCCTGACGCTCTTTGTCAACTGGGCGGTGAAGCCCTTCACCATGTACGCGATCGCGCTATTCTTTCTCGGCACCGTGTTCTATGGGCTCATCGGGCCGGAGGCCGTCGATCTGGTCAAGATGCCCTTCGGCCTGGACCTGCCAGTCAACGCGACCTACGGCGTCGGCAAGGTCGTGGAAATCGAAGGCGTCAGAATGCTGCAGGTGCCCCTGTGGCGCAGCTACTTGGCCGGCTGCATCCTGCTCGGCATCGCACCGTGCACGGCCATGGTCCTCGTCTGGGGCTATCTGGCCAAAGGCAACGATGCGCACACGCTTGTCATGGTCGCGATCAACTCCCTGACGATGCTGCTGCTCTACGGACCGCTGGGCGGGTATCTCCTGGGCGTCGGAAAGCTGCCCGTTCCCTGGGAGGCGCTGTTGCTCTCGATTGGCATCTACGTGGCCCTGCCGCTCGTTGCCGGCTTCCTCTCTCGCAAATGGATCATCGCCGCGAAAGGCGAGGCCTGGTTCACAGAGAAATTCCTGCACGTTCTGACTCCCATCACCATCATCGCCCTGCTGATCACGCTCGTGCTGCTGTTCTCCTTCAAAGGCGAGACCATCTTGAACGATCCGCTGACGATCCTGTGGATCGCCATCCCGCTGTTCCTCCAGACGGTGTTGATCTTCGCGCTGGGGTACGGGCTGGCCCGGCTGCTGAAGCTCACGTACCGGGACGCCGCCCCTTCCGCCATGATCGGGGCCTCCAATCACTTCGAGGTAGCCATCGCCACCTCGACCATTCTGTTCGGCCTGTCCAGCGGGGCCGCGCTCGCTACCGTGGTCGGCGTGCTCATTGAAGTCCCCGTGATGCTGATGCTGGTCCGGATCTGCCTGAGGACGAGAGACTGGTTCCCGGACGCCAAGACCCTATCGCAAGGGCCTGGAAGCATCGAATAGACGCCGGCCGATTCGATGGCATCCGTAGCCGCAGAGCCCGCATCGTCACCGCGAGCGGTCATGCCTCGGTCGAGTCTTCCGCCTTGCCTTCAAGAAGTTTCTCAATGAGGCGAACGTCTTTGGGGATGTGGACGGTGACGTACTCGCCCGCTTCGATCTGCGTATACGAATGGTTCAGGAGGCCGTCGAATAGAATCGTCTCGTCCGGCCCCAATCGGTAGGTCTTGTCCTCGATTCGCAACTCGACACAGCCGCTCAGGACGTAGCAGAACTCGTGTACGTCCTCATGCAGGCCCATCACATGGACGTAATCGCCTTCCTCCGCAATCACGCGGATGAGCTTGCCCTTGTCGTACCGCGCCACCCGGCAATTCTCCAGCCCCTTGTCCGCCTTCGTCAGGTGACTGGGATCCTCGATCTTGGCCCTTCGTCTCTGCACGAGGCGCCGCTCGGCAAGCCCGATCAGGTCCCTCGTGGAGATCTGCAGCGCCCCGGCGATGGCGTCCAGCGTCTTGAGAGACGGCATGGTCTTATTGGTCTCGACCGACTCGACGGTCGGGTACGTCACCCCGGCCCGGGCGGCCAGGGCCTGCAGCGTCAGATTCAGACGACGCCGCAAGACGCGGATCATCCTAAAATCATAGTTGCTGTTCACAGCAAGCTCCTTCGTCAACCCAGATGCGGCACGGCCGTGCGACCGATGCCAAGATCCAACCTCTTCTCTCCGAACGCCATACTACCACAAGAGTTATGCC
>CBFDDG010000287.1:0-6673 GCA_965603505.1 uncultured Phycisphaerae bacterium
TCGACATCGACGGCGACGGCTGGATCGACCAATTCTGCGGCACCGGATGGTACCGGAATACCGGAAAGCCCCGTACGCAAACCTTCGAGAAGTACGACAGCGGCACGGTTGTCTGTCACGATGACGTGGCGGCGGATATCGACGGCGATGGCAAACTTGACGTCGTTGCGATTAGCGATCAAAGGGACCACGTCGTCACGGTCTGGTACTCGATCCCCGCCAATCCTCGCGACAAATGGATCGAGCACAAGATCGGCGGCGGCATCCACGGCGGCGTCGGACCGGCGGGCGTGGGCGACCTCGACGGTGACGGTGACAACGACGTCGTTCGCGGCGACGTGTGGTTCGAGAACGCCGACGGCAAAGGGACCGAGTGGACGGAGCATGCCGGCCTGACCCCGCCCGGCGGCAACCGGCCGGAGCGGTACGGGCTGGCGATCAAGGTCTGGGTGGTGGATATGGACGATGATGGCGATCTCGATATCGTCGAGGCAGAGGCGGACACGCCCGACGGTCGTATCTTCTGGTTCGAGAGCAGCAACGAAGCCGAGTCGTGGGCGTGTCATTTGATCTCGACCTATCATACGGGACAGGACTTTCACTCGCTGGCGGTCGCCGACTTCGACAACGATGGCGATCCCGATGTGTTCTCGGGTGGCGGCCCGCTATCCACAGACGTGCACAAGTGTTTCATCTGGGAGAACCTCGACGGCCACGGCGGCGCGTGGAAGCAACACCTGATTCTCGAAGGCAAGCGCTGTCACGAGGCCAAGGCCGCCGACGTCGACGCCGACGGCGATATCGACATCTGCACCAAGCCCTGGAACGGCAGCCTCCACATCTACCTGCGAAACATGCTCATCGAAGACAAGAAGGCCCCGTAACGGCCCACATTCTGAGCGCGACTTCTCATTGGCTTACACTGCCTTGGCCCGCGTCAGATGCAGGTGTGGCCGGCCGGGCGGCCGGGGTCGTCGCCTTCGCCCATGTAGACGTCGCAGCGACCCGGGGCGCGGATGGCGCTGCCGGTGTCCTGGTCGAGGGCGAAGCCGCCGCAGGATATTACCCTGACAGTTTGGTGGGACGGTGAACGTTGCCTGCTGGTGCCTCGATGGGGAAGCTGCGTCACATCATCAAATGGCCTGCTCCATCTGTGCCGCTTGCATTTGACGCTTCTGGCCCTCGAGATCCTGCCGTTGCTGCCGTGTCGCTTGTAGACTCGAGTGATTCCCTGTTCGGGTGTATATCGTCTCCAGCTTCTCCAGTGCGGTCTGCTGATAAGAGATACCCATGATGCGGGTCAGATACAGCCCTTCCTCGTTGGCGTTGAATTCACCGAGCCGGTCAAGTTCAGATACGAGCGCGCTCTCGGCACGACCATAATTGCCGCACGCGATATCGGCGTCGGCCTGGGCACACGTATCCGAGGCATCGCGGCGGGCCTGGCGCAACGAGTCAACGATCTCGTCGATAGCCGCCGATTTGTCAGCCGGTGATAGCTGTGCGAATCCGGCCTCCGTCATGGTCACCGCGTACGGCCGGTCGAACTGGTCCAAAGTCATGCCGGATTCCTGCGTATCAAGCAGCGGCGCCTGCTCCGAAGCGAACGCCCAGAATGTCTCGGCCTCATCTGTAGCCTCGCCGGCGGGCTCATCCGCCACCTGCCGTTCGGATGCCTCTGAGACCGAGGCAGATCCATCGAATACAGGTTGTGTCACTTCGCTTCGGCCTCGGGGCTCCCCCGCGCGTGGCCGGGAGGGGCTCGACACGTGCGTGAGCCTGGGGGATGCCACGTCTTGGGGGGTCTTGACGATGCCGGAAGGATTGCCGGGGCGTAACGCCCATATCAGAACCAGAGTAACGCATCCAGTCACGATCGCTGCGGTCTTCTTCATTTGGCTTTCTCCTACTGTGCTTTGCTGCCTTGTCCCTTGCCGGGTGCTTTACTACGTAGACGGCGGCAGATGAAGAAAATGGGCGCGATCAAATTCACTTTTCTCGTTGATTCGGGGTCTGCGAAACAAAGCCAATTTCGGGCTTTTCGACCTGAGAACGCGGACGGGGCGGAACAGCAAGACCAAGGTGCAACCCCGGCCTGTGGCGACGAGGCCCTCGGGCACGATGCGGCTAACCGGGTCACAGCGCGGTCAGGGTTTGAGGAAGAGGTAGAAGAGTCGGCCTTC
Source organism: uncultured Phycisphaerae bacterium (assembly GCA_965603505.1). GTDB lineage: Bacteria > Planctomycetota > Phycisphaerae > Sedimentisphaerales > Anaerobacaceae > PLanc-01. Next base: position 2,184 of record CBFDDG010000287.1, read on the forward strand.
CTGGTAGGTGTGGCCGGCCAAGCGGCCGGGGTCGTAGCCTTCGCCCATGTAAACGTCGCAGCGGCCCGGGGCGCGGATGGCGCCGCCGGTGTCCTGGTCGAGGGCGAAGCCGCTGTAAGGGCGGATTACCGGCTCGCCAAGCTCCATCTGCGGCAGGGAGGTCGAGAGAAACGTCAGAGACGCTCGGGGAAAGATGGACTTGTCGGTGGCGATCGTCCGCCACGGCGTCACCGGCTCGTTCAGGCTGCCTCGCGGCGTGCCCTCGCTGACCTGGAAGAACACGTAACGCGGGTTGCGACGGATATAGATGTCCACTTCCTCCGGATGCGTCTTGAAGTACTCGATCATCGCCGCCAGGCTCATCCGGTCGCTGGGGACTTTCCTCTCTTCGATCAGCATTCTGGAGATGCTCTCATACTCGTGCCCGTTGGTGGCCGCATAGCCAACGGTGACGACCTCGCCGTCGGGCAGGCGGACCTTGGCCGAGCCCTGCACGTGAGCGATGTAGACCTCAAACGGATCGCTCAACCATATCAGCTCCTGCCCGGTCAGCATGTGCGATTCCTCGATCACGGCCCGGGCCGGATACGGCACAATCTGCTCGTCCGTGATGCGCTGGCCCAGCGTCTGCCCGTCGGGGCCTTTCACCAGATCGGGCGGCACCTTGTACAGCGGATACAGGAACCGCGCGGTCGGCCCCCACGACCCGTCGAAGATCGGCGTGTAATATCCCGTGAACAGCACGGTGCCTAAGTCGTCGCAGCCCACGGACACATACACGTCGAAGTAGGCGCGGATGAGCGCGTTGATCTCGTCGGCCCGTGCGCCCGATCTCAGCAGTTGCAGGAACGTCTCCAGACTCATGATGACCTGCTCATGACTGATATCGCTATAGGGGAAGAACTGCCGGCTCGAAGGCTTTGCCAGATAACTCAGGCTGCTCCGAACCGCCCTTTCCAGACTGTCCAGGTCCCGCCAGCCTGGCGCGAAATCCGGGAACTGATTGGGATCGGCGATCTTTCGCAGGGCCAGTTGGCCGGGCGGCAGCGGCCGGTCGTACAGCTTCATCTGAGCGCGTTCCGCCTCACAACCTGCCAGGACTGCCACGCACAACAGGGCCATCAGGGCCATCGCATGCTTCATAGTCAGCCTTTCGATCCATCCAACGCGGTTCGCGTGTGCCGGGTCTCCTTACACCGTCCCATATTAGGCGGACTGGCAGCAGAAAAGTAAAGAGCAGTTTCAGCCCATGCGCCGGTTTGCCGATAACTATGGTAGTGAAGGCTGCACGAATATCGGGAGAACGATATGCAGAAGGACAAGCTCTTTGCGAAGATCGGGGAGTTGACGGTTCAGTTCGCCACGCTCGAACACCAGCTCCAGTCCCTTCTGGAATTGCTGCTCGTGGAGAAGTGCCAACTGATCGGGCCGTTCTTCATCCACGAGCTGAACCTCTCGGTGCTCCTGCGCAAGACCAGGCAGATCGCCCGCTATCGTCTGCAGGACAATGACTCGCTCCTGGAGGAGCTCGAACACACTCTCAAACGCATCGACGCCACGCGAGACCTGCGGAACCTGCTGATCCACGGCAACTGGCAAATCGACGAGGACAGCACGGCCTGTCCCGTGCGAGTCCTGGATTTCAAGATGAAGTACGAGGACGGCCAGTGGCACGACCAGACGGAGACCACGCTCAACGAAAAGAAACTCACCCACCTGACCCGCCGGCTCCAGGGCATGAGCAATGACGTCCAGCACCTGATGCAGCGTCTGCGCGAGTGCTGAGGCCCCTTCTTGCAGACCCGGTCAAAGGGCCACAGGTCACCTCTGCGGCCCGTCTGTCGCCTCTCACAATGTACAGTTCACAGCCACCAGCGCCGAACGAATCCGCTGCAGAAGACGCCGACGGTACCCAGCAGCAATGCGCATGGGGCGGGAATCACCACGGAATCCGGGACCAGGACATGGTTGTTTATACTCCCGTTGCGCGGCGCGTCCAAAGGATCGTCTGCCATAAGGCCCCAGTTGTAGAGCGTGTTGAAGTAGTCTCCGTCAGGGTCCTTGATGAGGAAGCTCCTGGCGTAGAAGTCGCCCCACACCGGCGGCCGGTCGGAATCGAAGCTGATGGTCAGCGAGAGGGGGTCCCTGTCCGCACACAGCTTGATGCCGTATACATCTTCCGGCAGATTTACGTTGTCCCACTTGCTGTGGGTGCCGATCTTCATGTCGTTGAACCAATCGGGCGGATCGGTCGACAGGGAGAACAGGTTCGCCTCCGTAAAGGCCGGTCCGGGGTCGGCATCGCTCGTCTCGATGATTGCACACTGAACGTCCCCCATCGGGACCGTAATGGTGTACTCATAATGCCATTTTCCCGGCGTGGTCTTGTTGTCCACGACCCAGCCCAGGATGGTATTTGGGCGGCTCCACTCCCCGCCGGCCGTCAAAAGCAGACCGTCGCCGCTTCCGCCCCAGCCGGACAGGGTGCCTGAATACGACAAGAATGCCGCTTGAAGTGAACCCGTGCAACTCGCCCCCACCAATCCCAGAACCAACATCACCCTTCTCACCGTCACACCTCCGTGAAAAACACCCTTCCATTCATCGACCGAACAACTCAAATCGGATGCCACGCCAGTCGATTACTCAAGTTTGAGAAGGCCGCCGGCCGAAACCGGCGGCCCTTTGCGCCGCATCCGTGCAGCTCTTAGAACGATCTTCTTCGCCGCATCCAGCCGACCATGACAATGCCGATACCACCGAGCAGGACTGCGCCAGGTGCCGGAACAATGTATGTGCTCGTGTCCGGCACGAGGATGTGGTCGCCAACCGACCCACTGGCTGGGTTAGTCGGATCACTGTCCGGATTGCCGAATCCCTCGTTCCAGATCGCCACATCGATCTTCGTCTTGTCCGGGCCCTCGCCGACGTTGTTCACGCCGTCCTTGGCATAGAAATCGCCCCAGACGGGAACGCGATCGCTGATGAACGACACGGTCCAGTCATAATCGTTGGAGCCGGAGCCGCCCTCGAACTTGATGCCCCTGAACGGGCTGGGCAAACCCGGGTCGCTCTTGCCCGGTGTCGGGTAGTCCTGCGGCTGGCCACCGGCCACGTTCCCCTGCAACACATCCAGGATATTGTCCGAGCTGAAGTTCGGAGAGACCTCTATCGTCATATGACTGATTTCTTTGGAGCCATCCGGGACTTGCAGACGGTAGGTATACTTGTACGTCCCGTTCGAGTAGTCGACGACTTCCCAGCTAAAGGTGGTTCCGCTGGCCAGCCAGGAGTTGCCGAGGACACCCGTAATCCCGCCGCCATCATAACTGAGACTGCCCGTGTATGTTGGTCCCGCCTGGGCCGAAACGACGCAAATTACTAACAAAAAACCTGTTACTGCTGCTACGCTCTTCATATGACTACCTCCATGTTACCCTACCATCCTTGATTCATTGCGACACACGGCGCAACGATTTGCCAAAGGGTACGTAAACAAGAAGTGCAGCTACGTGCGGCTGAAACCGAAGACTCGCCTTTTCGGGGACTCCGCGCTCGATCCGTCGTCCCCTGTTATGATCTCTCCGTAGATGCCATCCTTGAACCGTTTCTCCTTTTGCTCCTTTCGAATTCGGGCCCACTGCAGCGGGCCATCCGATCGCCCGCTCCGTTTCTCCAATTACGGACACAGCGTGAACCGAGTTCAACAATATACTGCAAACTACCCCCGGTCCGTCAGATTGTCAAGAGGTCGGCCAAAAATATTCTGCATCCTTTCCCGGCCCGCCGGCGGGGGCGAAGCTTGCCCTCCGGCCGGCTGATTGCCATAATACCCCGAGTTGTCAGCCCCAAGGATCACGCGGAGCGTGCAGACGGCAAGGTGCGATGCAATACAGAGTAGACCGGTTCACGGTAAAGACGTACGATTGTCGGCCGGACGGCCAAATCAAGCTGAACGCCCTGATGCAGTACATGCAGGAGGTCGCCGCACGACACGCCGAGCAGCTCGGCTTCGGCTTTGCTGATCTGAACGCACGCGATTGCTTCTGGGTCCTGGTGAACTTCCGGATGGAAATCACCTGCACGCCGAAATGGGGCGCGTGTATCACAATCAGGACGTGGCCCAGCGGAAGCACGCGGCTCATCGCCTCACGCGAGTTCATCGGTGAGGGGCCCCAGGGAGAGTTGTTTCGAGCCACCAGTGATTGGATGATCCTCGACCGGCACAGTGGACGCCCCAGGAACCTGACCCGGCTCGATCTCAGCTTGCCGCCCGCCGGCCCGAAAGCCCTTCCCGAGAAATCGAACCGCTTGCAGCCCGTGGAGGACTATGAGAAAGCCTGCTCCCTCCGTGTGCCCTTCAGCGCCCTGGACTTCAATGGACACGTCAACAACACCGAATACGTGCGTTGGGCCCTCGACGGCGTGTACCGCAAGCTCAGCAGGTTGCCGGAGATTCGTGCGTTGCAGGTCACGTACCTCGCGGAAGT
>CBFDDG010000288.1:0-6670 GCA_965603505.1 uncultured Phycisphaerae bacterium
GAAAGCGAGCTGATTCAACAGCACCTGAAGCAGTATGGCGAACTGCCCGGCGGAGGAGATGACGAACTGGACGACCTTTTCTAGCCTCCGGGCGTTTGCCTGCCGCTCGCGGCGAGCCTTCGTCCCGGACGGCTCTGGAACGTGATGCCCGTTTCACCTTGGAGCGGAAGCCGATGATCGTAATTGACGCGAGGTACTGCAAGGGATGCGGCATCTGCGTCTACTTCTGCCCCAAACACGCGCTGGAGGTTTCCAAGCAGGTGAACAGCCGCGGGTTCTATACGCCCTACGTCGTTGACGCGAGCAAGTGTACCAACTGTCACCAGTGCGAGCTGTTTTGTCCCGATTTTGCTGTTTTCATCGTTGAGGAAGAAGACAGTGCCGACGGATAAAGCCCGGCGTTACTTGAGCGGCCTCTCCGGCAAGGTGCGGTTTGCACTGGGCGACGAGGCGGCCGCTTACGGCGCGCTCTTTGCCGGGTGCACGTTCTTTGGGGGTTACCCCATCACCCCCGCCTCGGAAGTGGCGGAGACGATGGCCCGTGAGCTTCCCCACGTGGACGGCTTCTACGTGCAGTTCGAAGACGAGATCGGTAGCATCGCCGCCGTGATCGGCGCGGCCCGCACCGGCGCCAAGGCCATGACCGCCACATCCGGCCCCGGTTTCTCGCTCATGCAGGAGAACATCGGTTATGCCATCATGACTGAGACCCCCTGCGTCGTGGTGAATGTGCAGCGCTCGGGCCCGTCGACCGGCCAGGCCACCAAGCCCGCCCAGGCGGATGTGTTGCAGGCCCGCTGGGGAACGCACGGCGACCACGAGATGATCGCCCTGGCCCCCAACTCGGTGCAGGAGTGCTTCGACCTGATGATCGAGTGCTTCAACCTGTCCGAGCGCTACCGGCATCCCGTAATCTTCCTCATGGACGGCGAGATCGGTCATCTCAGAGAAAGACTGGTCCTGCCCGACCTCACGGATCTCCAGCTCTTCCCGCGCGGCGGTTTCGACCCCGCCGACGAGCCCGGGCTTATCAAGCCCGTGCAGGAATACGGGAGAGGACAGGCCGTCCATATCACGGGTTCCACGCACAGAGAAGACGGCATGCGGGACGTGGTCTCGCAGGATGTACATGAGCGGCTGATCACGCGCTTCTACGCCAAGATCGACCGGAACCGCAAGAACATCGTCCGGTACGAGGAGCGCTTCATGGAGGACGCCGAAGCGGCCGTGGTGTGCTTCGGCGCCGCCTCCCGACCTGCCCTCGGTGCGGTCGTGCGGGCGCGCGATGAGGGACTGAAGGTCGGGTACTTGAGGCTGGCCACCATCTGGCCTTTCTGCGGAGAGCGGTTGTCCGCGGTCGGCAAGCAGGTCAAGAAGATTCTGGTACCGGAGATGAACCTCGGTCAGCTTGCGCGTGAGGTTGAGAGGTTCGTGAATGTGCCGGTGATCCGAGTGTCCAAGATCGGCGGCGTGCCTCATTCCGTGGACGAGATTCACCGAGCAATCGTGCAGGAGACGCCATGACGCCACCGGAGCACAGGTTGCTCAAGTACCTGCGGCGAGAGATCCTGCCCAGCACGCATTGCCCGGGCTGCGGGTGCGGCCAGGTGCTGAATGCCTTCGTAAACGCCATCGACGACCTGGCCATCGACCCGCGCGAGATCATCTCCGTGACCGGGATCGGCTGCTCATCCTGGATTCCGAGCCCGTATCTCAAGTGCGATACCCTGCACACCACCCACGGCCGAGCGGTCGCCTTCGCGACGGGGGTAAAGGTGATCAGGCCCGAGAGCCACGTGGTGGTCATCGCGGGTGACGGTGATCTGGCCGCCATCGGCGGCAACCACCTGATCCACGCGGCGCGTCGCAACATCGGCCTCGCGGTTTTCCTGGTCAACAACTACATCTACGGCATGACCGGCGGGCAGGTATCGCCCACCACGCCCTTCGGCACTGTGACCACCACCACTCCGTACACCAACGCCGAGTATCCCTTGAAGATTGCCGAGCTCGTGGCTGCCGCGGGTGCCAACTACGTGGCCCGCTGGACCACCTATCACATCCGCAAGCTGATCGGCTCCATGAAGAAAGCCCTTCAGAAGAAGGGGTTTTCCCTTATCGAAATTGTCTCCCAGTGCCCGGTCAGTTACGGCCGCCGCGTCGGGCTGCGCGACGGAGTAGCCTTCATGCAGTATTTCAAGGAGAACTCCGTCGGCCGCAAGAAGGCCGCGAGCATGAGCGAGGGAGAATTAGAAGGTAAGATCGTGGTGGGCAAGCTGATCGAACGCGACCGGATCGAGTTCAGCGAGAGCCTTCGGCGGATCAATGAAGGCGTGAAGAGTGAAGCGTGAAGAGTGAAGCGTATCTCGTCAAAGTCAGCTTCACCTCGGACGCTTCACGCTTCACAAGCTACGCTTCACGAGACACGCTTCACGAGATACGAGATGCGCTTCACGAGGCAGAAGCAACGTTCCACGCATGACGAGTTGCGCGCGATGGGAGCAAGCGGGTGACGTCAAGCATCAGGAACTTCAGGGACCTCGAGGTCTGGCAACTGGGTAAGAAGATCGTCCTGCGCGTGTACCAGATCACGAAGGCGTTTCCCCGTGAAGAACGGTACGGACTGACAGCGCAGATGAGGCGAGCCGCCGTCTCCATCCCCTCCAACATTGCTGAGGGGTTCAACCGGTACAACAATAAGGAGTACCGCCAGTTCCTCTACATAGCGCTCGGGTCGTGCGCCGAACTGGAGACGCAGATGGAGCTGGCTTGTGATCTGGGGTATCTGGACGCGACCGGGCGAGACCAGCTCTTGGAGCAAATGGACTTCGAGTCGAGGATGTTGAGGAATCTGATCAAGAGACTCGATCAAAGAGGATGAGGCACCCTTCGTCAGGCGTCGGCGCGAGATACGCTTCACGAGCTACGCTTCACGAGACACGCTTCACGAGATACGCTTCACGAGAGGCACCATGAATATCAGGATTGCCGGCTTTGGCGGTCAGGGCATCGTGATGGCCGGATACATACTCGGGCACGCCGGCCTACTGGACGGCCATAACGCTTTGCAGACCCAGTCCTATGGGAGTGAGTCGCGCGGCGGGGTCTGCAAGAGCGACGTGATCATCACGGACGGCGAGATCATGGAGCTCGCGCCCTCAAACCTGGATGTGCTGGTGGTGATGTCGCAGCCGGCCCTGGAGAAGTACCGTTCCAACCTGAAAAAGGGCGGAATCCTCATCTGCGACAGCGACCTGGTGAAGCCCGCAAACGGCGGGATCCACGCCTTCGGCCTGCCGGCCACGGATATTGCGCACAAAGCCTTCGGACGCGATGTGGCGGCAAACGTGGTCATGCTGGGCTGCTTGGCTGCGCTTACCGGTGTGGCCAGCCGTGAATCGCTGCGCCGGGCAATCTCGCAAGCCGTGCCACCGAAAACCGTGGACATGAATCTCGCCGCCTTCGAGGACGGATTCAAAAGAGGAGCCGACCACGAGCGGCACGCGGCAGAACAGAATGAGCGATCAAGCTGAGACCGACTTGCCCTTGAGCGGGACCCGAGTCCTGGATCTCTCGCGGATCCTCGCCGGGCCCTATTGCACCATGATCCTCGGAGACCTGGGTGCCGACGTGGTCAAGGTCGAACGACCCGGCACCGGGGACGACACGCGCACGTGGGGGCCGCCGTTTGCCGGCGGCGAAAGCGCCTACTACCTCTGCTGCAACCGCAACAAGAAGTCGATCACCATCGACCTCCAGAAACCCCGCGGGGCGGAGCTGGTCAAGGAGTTCGCCAGAGTCTCCGACGTGCTCGTCGAGAACTTCACGCCGGGACTGATGCAGCGCTTCGGCCTCGACTATGAGATCCTGCGCGCGCTGAACCCGCGTCTGGTCTACTGCTCGATCACGGCCTACGGCCAGGACGGCCCCTACCGCGACCGCCCGGGCTACGACATGGTCCTTTCCGCCGTCGGCGGCCTCATGTGGATCACCGGCGAGCGCGACGGGGAGCCCTGCAAGGTGGGTGTGGCGATCACCGACGTGGTCACCGGCGTCTACGCGTCGGGGGCCATCATGGCCGCCCTGCTCTGGCGGGAGCGCTCCGGCCGCGGCCAGTACATCGATTGCAGTCTGCTCGACGCCCAGGTCTCGGCCTTGGCCAACATCGCGAGCAGCTATCTGGTCGCCGGCAAAGAGGCGCAGCGCTGGGGCACGGCACACGAGTCGATCGTGCCCTACCAGGTTTTCCGCACCAAGGACCGGCCCATCGCCATCGCTGTGGCGAACCAGAAGCTGTGGGTCAACTTCTGCAAGCTGATCGGCAAGCAGGAGTGGACCGACGACCCACGCTTCGCCTCCAACCCGAAACGAGTGGAGAATCGCGACGTGCTGATACCGCTGGTCGCCGAGGTGCTGGCCGACAAAACCTGTGACGAATGGGTCGAGCTGTTCGTGGCGGCGTCGATCCCCTGCGGTCCGGTCAACAACATGCAGAGCCTTTTCGCCGACCCACAGGTTCTACACCGGGGCATGCGGGCCGAGGTGCCGCACCCGACCATCGGCACACTGCAACTGGCGGGGATTCCGATCCGACACTCCGAGACGCCGGCCACGATTCGCCTGCCCCCGCCGCTGCTGGGCGAACACACGGACGAGATACTGGCCGATGTGCTCGCCTATCCACCGGAGAAAATCGAAGCACTGCGGCAACAGGGGGCGATTTAGCCGAGAGTCATCAGTTGTCAGTTCCCAGTTTTCAGTGAAGATCGTGGCAAAGCCCTCGACTGGTAACTGACAACTGATTACTGAGAACTGATACCGAGCAAGCAAGGAGACGCTGAGATGAGGCGTATCCTTCCGGCATTGGCGGCCACTGCGGTCTGGGCCTGCTCCTGCTCCGACAACACTGGTCGAGACACGCCGCGACAAAACATCTCCATCGGCACCGGCGGCACCGGCGGCGTGTACTACCCCTACGGCGGCGGCCTGGCCAAGCTCTGGTCACAGCACGTGCCGGATGTCAGGGCCGTGGCCGAGGTGACCGGCGCCTCGGTCGAGAACGTCAGACTGGCCCACAAGGGCGAGACCGTCATCGGCGAGATCATGGGCGACGTGGCCTACCAGGCCTATCACGGCAAGGGCGGCTTCGACGGTACGCCCTACAGGATTCTGGGCCTGGCCGTCATGTATCCCAACGTCCTTCAGGTGGTAACACATAAGAGCTCCCGGATCGGTAGCGTGAGCCAGTTCAAGGGAAAGACCGTCAGCGTCGGCGCCCCCGGCAGCGGCACCGCGTTCATGAGCGACCTGGTGCTGCAAGCCCTGGGTATCGCCGAGGACAGCTTCAGCGTGCGCCGCCTCTCCTTCGTCGAGAACGCCAACGCCCTGCGGGACCACAGCATTGACGTAGGCGTCTGGTGCGTCGCTCCGCCCACCAGCTCCATCATGGACTTGGCCACGACCCACAACATCAAGGTCATTCCCTTCGCGGCGAACGAGCTGAGGAAGGTCACCGAACGCTACACCTTCTACTCGGCCTATGAATTGCCGGCCGGCGTTTACCGCGGCGTGGATGAGCCCGTGCCTACTCTCAGCGTGTGGAACGTGATCATCTGCAACGCCGACCTGTCCGAGGACTTGGTCTACAGCCTCACCAAGGTTCTGTTCGAGCACAATGACTACATGCAGAAGATCCACCCCTTCGCCCGCTTCACCACACCCCAGAACGCGGTGAAGCATGCGCCCATCCCATTGCACCCGGGGACCATCAGGTATCTGAAGGAAAAGGGACTGGCCGTCCCGGACAGTCTGGTGCCCAAGGGCGGTTGATTGGAGATTGCCGAGTGGCGATCAGGGACATGCGCGACCGGGTGTCGAAACACTGGCCATGTTGGGCGCCTGGAGCACTGGCCCTCGCCCTCGTTCTTGCCGCCGCGTGGCTACCCGGCGGTCTCGAGCTGGTGATCTGCCCCAAGGACGGCGGCGAGCCGCTGGTCGTCGTTCCACTCAAGCCGGGCGAGCGCTTCACCCTGCGCTACATCCACTCGGTTGACCAGGTGCCTATCTGGGAAGTACACAGTGCTAACCAGGATGGGAACATCTACATCGAACAAGAGCGCTTCGTGATGTTCGGGGCAGGCATGGGCCACTGGCCGGGGCACGGCACTCTTACCAGCCGCGGGCCGTACCAGGTCATCGAGAACATACACGCGCCCATCGGCGATTTCGTGCTGCGCGTGGGTGACCGGGACGTAGACCACACCGTCATCTGGCGGGAGAAGCCGTTGTACCTGTCCCGCTTGGCTCCCGGCCGAGCCGTGCTGATCTCGGCCAGGCCGGTGAGCCTGCTGCAACGCCTGTGGCGACGCCGATCAGAGATTCCCGATTGGGCATTGACGCTCGCGGATTACCGGTTGCGGATTAGGGATTGGGAAGACGCGGAATGAACAATCCGCAATCCGCAATCGTCAATCGCCAATTGCCCGTAGTAGCCGTAACGACCAAAGTGGTGTCGGTGCTGGCCGTCGGCCTGAGCCTGTTCCAGCTCTACACGGCCGGCCTGGGCGCCATGACGGCCATGGTGCAGCGCTCGGTCCACCTGGGAGCCATCCTGGCACTGGTCTTCATCCTGCGCCCGCCGTTTTCAGGAGCCCGCAAAGATCGCCTGACG
>CBFDDG010000289.1:0-6629 GCA_965603505.1 uncultured Phycisphaerae bacterium
TGCGCTGCGGCAGATCCCCCGCCAGAGTGTTGTTGCGGACGCTGTAGAGCCCCCAGTTAACCGTGCCCCAGTACACTACGAGGAAGTTGATCGCCACGATCGCCACGAGGATCCACAAGATATTGTCGGAAAGCCCTTTCTTGATACTCATCAATGCACCTCATTCCAGGAGGCACGGCCCTGTTACCAGTCTTCGTCGTCCGAGGCTTCCGCTTCCTGACTGTAGCGTTCTCCTGAATCCTCAAGCCGCTTGCATACCGGCTTTTCATAGCCGTCTTCTTCGTTTACGTGCTCGGCGAGTATCACGCTCTGCGCCCCATACGCGGACGGCGGAAGAGCCGACCCTTCCGCGACGCCGGTCCCCACGGCCACACTGGAACCCGCGACGCGATCCGTCGCGCTTGAATACACGGCGTAACTGACGAAAGTGATCACCATCCCTGCCACAACGAAGGACCACTTGAGGTACGCCTTGGGGCACCTATCCAATTCCGGCTTATTGCTACGTCTCAAGGCCTTTGTCCCTATCGCTCTTCGCCCCGGTCTTCCAGCTTGTCAATCCTCTCCCCGTATTTCTTCAGCTTGCTTCCAAGCCAGACTACGGCAACGATCAACACCAGCAGCAACAACTGTCCGAGCGTCATGCGACACCTCCACTTTCTGCTTCACTTTCTTCTGAATGCTCCCAGGAGATTGAGGAACTGCACCACGGCCAAAGCCAGCGCTATCACGTAGGTGAGAGTGGCCGCCCTGAGCACCTTTCGAACACCGTCGAGCTCTTGCTCGTCGACTATGGCCTTATCCCTGATGAACTGCACCGCCCGCGAGGAAGCCTCCAGCTCCACGGGCAGCGTCACCAGGCAGAACAGTACTATCCCGAGCAGCAGTACCAGCGCCAGATCCACCAGGAACAATGACAGCGCAAGTCTGCTGAGCAGTATCCCGGCCAAAAGAAGCGGCAACACGAAATGCCCCGTCTTCTCGACAATAGGGGCAATGCGGTCCCTCAACTTCACCGGCGGATAGCCCGTGCCATCCTGTATGGCGTGCGCCGCCTCGTGCGCGGCGATTCCTACGGCGGCGATGGACGCCCCCCGCGCCACGCTCCGGGAGAGCCGGACTATCCTCTGACGGGGATCATAGTGGTCCCTGAGAGCGACGTCGATCTCTTCGATCGTGATGTCGTTCAGCCCGGCGGAGTTGAGCATCAACCTGGCAAGGCGACTTCCGGTGATGCCCTTCTTGACCGGCTTCCTCGAGTACTCTTCAAACAGCCGCGTGACTCTGTTGCGAGCATATAAGGCGCAAATGATCAATGGGACAATCACAAGACCGGATATGAGATAGAGCCCTGTCATTGTTGCAGCGCCTTGCCTGCTGCCGCGAGAGCCTGCGTCATCAGCGTCTCTCGACCGCTGACACCTCCACTCGCCGCGCCGATTCTGTCACCCGTCCTCCGACTCCACGTTGCCACCAGCCCTCAGCTATCCCTGTAGGAAATCCCTGCTCCCCAGACGGGGTTTGACCATTCTATGCTGTGCATCTCGCAGGCGACCCGGCAGGTCCCGCATTCGAGGCAGTCCTCGCAGCTTATGGCAACCCGGCCTTCAGCCTCGTTCCACTCATAAACCCCCGCGGGGCAAACGTAGGTGCAGATGCGCGTGAGACACTCCCGGCACAGGCGCGTGTCGACCCTGATGTGAGACTCCTTAAGGCTCTTCCTGCGAACGGTGAAGAGCTTCTCAGGCAGGCCGACCCGGCTCCTTTCTCCCGTGACCGACATCTCAAATCCCGCTTCTCAGGAGCCCCGCCAACATACTCGCCGCCTTCGTCAAACCTATCCGGCTGCGCAGCATGCGAGAGATGTCACGCTTGACGATCCTCTTCGGAACATCGCTCACCAGGAAGAACTTCGCCAGCGCATCTCTCACCGCGTGCGGATAGTCGTTGATCAGCTCCTTGTTAGTGCGCAACATGTCCACGAAATCACGGCTGCTCGCCATATTGTCCAGAACGAAAGAACGGCTCAGACGCTGTTCGTACCGGCCGAGCGCTTTGGCGTCGTAACGCCTGCCCTTCCTTCTCTCCAGGATCGTCTCGGCGGCCATGATGCCCGAGGCCATGGCCATGTTCACGCCCTCGTGGCACAGGGTGTTGTTCACCAGTCCGGCCGTGTCCCCGACCAGCATAAGCCCATCGGCGAAAAGCCGGGGTATATTCCGGTAGCCGTCTGTGGGGATCATGTGCGCCGAGTACTCCAGCGTTTCGCCACCTCTGATCAGACGAGCGACGCACGGATGGCTCTTGAACGCCTCCAGCAGCTCGTGCGGCGAGGGACCACTCCCGCGCGCATGCAGCTCGCTGATGAGGACCGCGACGCCCACCGACAGCGAGTCCAGGTTCGTGTAGATGAACCCGTTTCCCAGCATCCCCGCGACCGAGCTGCCAAAATACTCGCAGGCGGCCCCTTCCCTTCCAGTCAGACCGAACCGCTCGTCGATCACGCCCTTCGGAAGTCCTATCACCTCCTTGACACCGAGCGAGCGAGCCCGCATCGACAGCCTGTTGCGCAGGCCGGCCTTCTCGGACAGCAGAGAATTGGCCCCCTCGGCGCAGACCACCACATCCGCCAACAGGGCATTGTCATCACCCGGGCCGGTAGTTGCGCCGGCGACTCTGGCACCATCCCACAGGAAATCCGTTACCGTCACGCCGCAGACGATCATGGCGCCCTGTTCTTCAGCCTTCTTCGCGAACCATCTGTCGAATACAGAGCGCTTTACGATAAAAGAATGATTATAAGGTGCCTTCTTGAACTCCTCTGGCTCGAAGCTCAAAGCGACGATCTCTGAGCCGTCTACCAGCATCGAATAGCGCCGCTTGGCCACAAATCTTTCAACCGGCGCCTCGCTATAGAAACCGGGGATCAACTCGTTCATCTGGTCGGAGAAAAACACTCCGCCGAACATGTTTTTTGCCCCGGGATACTGCCCTCTTTCGAGAATGCATACGTCCACACCCGCTTTGGCAAGAACGTACGCGCAGGAAACCCCCGCCGGACCCGCGCCGATAATGAGCACCTCACACTTCTCTCTATCCGCTAGCGCGCCCGACATTGTGACCCTATTAAAGTAATCACCCGGTTTCGGTGAAGCGGAGAAGCGGATGCAGTCTGGTGTCGTCCTGCACCTCGGGCATCACGTCGCACAGCCAAAGCCGTCTCGCGGATGACTTTCCCGAGGATCGCACTCCTCTCCAGAGAAAGGTCCCCACCGGGGGTGTCGGCAAACGACGGCGAGAATCGAGCTTGTGGCAACACCGGGTGACGCGCAGGGTGGCTCCCGTCGCGGGCTTCGGTAAAGCAGGCACAAGGGCGGAGCGAAGACCCACTCGCCCATCACGGCGATGCGCCGCTACGGAAACCATCAAGCAGCCCTTCAGATAACCTCTTGCCACGCAACCTCTTGCGAGACACGACCCGGCGTCGCTGCTGCAATACTCAACCCATCAGCAGAGAAGCTCCGCAACGATGCTGAAGCCCTGTCTGCCACACAGCTTGGCTCGTTCAATGTGCCGTAAGCCGCTGGACGCCGAACCCACTCCAAGCATGGCTGCTGCCGGAGGGGTAGCCGAAACTCCGGCCGTGCAAATCCCTGGTCGCGTCGGCTTCTCTCAGGCGATACAAAAGAACCTTATGCTGAACTCCGAAGGTGCCGCGGACGCCCGTTCCACGCCGTCGCCTCCACGCCGGACGACTTCCGCGTGAAGGCGCACACCCAAACAACGGGGCTCTACAGGGTCGAAGCGCACCGCCATCGCGGGGCCCGACACAGCTACCCCGAGAACAGGGACAACCATCCGCGCCTCAGCAGGCCGTCCCAGACTCCCAGCACATTCTTCAGAGAGAACTCCTGCTCCATGCGGCACGCATGTTATCGTCAATGCGCGGGGATGTCAAGCGCCGTTTGCCCCGCCCGCACCGTTTCTGGCTAATGTAACACTGGGTCGGCATGTATTCGCACTTTGTCTACCATCTCGACCGAATCGGTGAAGACGCCTTTGACCTCTGACCGTCGAGCGATGGTGGACCGACGTCAAGCGCCGTTTGCCCGCCCCGCACCGTTTCTGGCTAGGGTGTAACTCGCCTTCCGCTATGCGGCGGCTCTCCAATGTTGCCGCACGATTCGTAGGTACGGGTAGAGCCGGCGGCGCTCCTGCTTGACGCGGTATTGTTGAAATGCGTCCCAGTCGTCGTTGAGGTACACGACACGCAAGTCCAGCATCGCCTGAGCCCCGGCCGTTCGCCAACGCATGCACGTCAGCTCCAGCCGATCTTTCACCAAATGGCGACAAGCGCCCTCGGCCACCCCACTGCCGATCGGGTAGCCGGCCGCCAAGTACTCGTTGTAACACATCATGTCGCGATTCCGTTCCAGGTAGCCGACAGCAGTCAACAGTTGCCGTTGCGAGCGCCACGCAGCTTGTGTTTGGTCCCCATCTGTTTCAGGCCCGCAATCACATACCCCACCTCGCCCAGTAGAATCCGCCGCAGACGCTCCGTCACGAACTCCTGCGCCGCCACACTGCCTTCGGCATGGAAGCAATGGGCCGCCTGCCACAGCCGCTCCAGCACGTGAAAAAGGTCCAGAATACACGCCACCTGCAGCAGATGCTTCATGAGCAGCTTCCACAACGCCCGTTCGCCGTCCATCACGCACACCACCGGCTTGTCCCCGCCTGGGTTGCGGGCGCCGACCTGCTCGGCAAACCATGAGAAAACCCGCTCTTTGCCATCGACTTCCTCCCCGTCGATGACCCGCGTCAGTTCCGCCCGCATCCGTTTGTGCTTCGGGACGGGACGCTCCGGCCGGCACTGATCACGCAAGACCTCATCAACCACTTCGTCCGCCGTCCGCCGGAACGGCTCCATGGTGTAGACCGCCCCCACATAGGCCATCCGCTTCTTGTTCGCCTTCTCACCTTATCTTGCGTCGCCCGCGAACAGGCGTCTCGTCGCGCTCTCGACGCATGGGCACGCCTTTGCCATCGGCCGTCAGCACCAGCACGGAACCCTCTTCCTCCGCCGCCGGCGCGGGCTGAGCGTCACGAAACGACTCCACCTCACGAGCCATGGCCACGTTCATCTGTTCCAGACTCCGCACCGATTGGCCCAGGCCTAACACTCGCTGCACCGTTCGTCGCAATGCGTCGTACGAGCCCTGCACGCAGAGGGCCTGGTCCCACTCCTGCAACAAGTGCGAGAAGTCGCCCTCGGGCAAACCCAGCCGGGCATCCAGCGGCACCACCTTGTGCTTCTGGGTTTCCCGTGTCTCGTAAGCCGCCCGCAAAATGGTCAGTTCGCCGAAGACCGAGACATACCGCCGGTCGTGTATCCGCTCCAGCCGACGCAGCGTGCGCCCGGCATGCTGGAGCGTGGACCCGAGATTGCCGGAGCCCTGGGCCGAAACGTAGCCCTCCAACATGGTCCGCCCCAGGGCCAAGAGCGATTCCCACAGCCCCCGCTCGACCTGCTCGATCGGGCGTTTGTCTCGGGCCGCCTGCTGCACAAACGCCGCGATGTCCGCAAACTGCCGCTGTCCCTTGCGAATAGCCTGCTCTTGCGTCGTCATCATCCGTGGGTCTCCTTCCAAGAGGGCGAACATCCGTTTCCTGCGACAATGTTCTGCCCCTGGAGGCCCATTTCATCAACCCCCGTTGCATCATAACTGTATATATTACAACACCTTAGGGTCGCGCGCAAGGCGGGTTACACCCTTCTGGCTAGTGTAACAGTGCCTTGACATGTACTCGCGCTTTGTCCACCATCTCGACCGAATCGGTGAAGATGCCCTTAGCCTCTGACCGTCGAGCGATGGAGCACCATGGAGCTTTCGCAGAGAACCTTGTACGCTGTGCGGGCCGTTTTCGAGCTGGCCAAGCACAAGGGCCAAGGCCCAGTGAAGATCGCCGAGGTCGCCAAGGCTCAGGCGATCCCGCGGCGGTTTCTTGAGGTGATACTCAGTGAGCTGAAGCAGGGCGGCTTTGTCGAATCCCGCCGAGGCAGCGAGGGCGGCTATGTGCTGGCCCGTTCGCCGGAGGAGCTCACCGTCGCCGAGGTGATTGAGTTCTTCCAGGGGCCGCTCGGCCCGGTGGCCTGCCTGTCTGACGAGTCCGCGGTCGCCGAATGTCCTCTTCGCGCGTACTGCGTCTTCAGGGGGATGTGGGAACAGGTTCGTGATGCGGTCTCAAATGTATACAAGAACACCACATTCAGCGATCTAGTGAAGCGGGAAGACGAGCCCGCCTAGCACTAGAGCATGAGCCGGTTACTCGACGTTCTGTGTGCTGCCGGCGAACGACGCCGCCAGGCCTTCCTGCCGGCTCCGCCGCCTGATCATGCCGCGCCACAACCGCTGCTTGGCCGGATCACGGCTGTAGCGCGCTCTCGTCATGGTAGCTCTCCCCGATAACCATGACGACATCTTCCTCGCTCGCGCGCCTCAGGGAAGGATCGGGTTCATAAGACAGTCACCAACCACATCCGCGATCGGTAAGAGACCCGTCAGCGTATCCGTGATTGTTCCGGCGACAAAATCAAAGATTCCCGCTTGCGCAGCCTCTTGCAAGCT
>CBFDDG010000290.1:0-6620 GCA_965603505.1 uncultured Phycisphaerae bacterium
CGCATTCGGCCGGGTGTCAACAGAAAATTCCCGGAAATCCGACGCGAATGGCGGCCGCTGCCGGAAAAAGTGAACCTCGCAGAGGCAAAAGCCCCAAGAGATTGTTATATTGGTGACCGCAGGTCGTCTGCGATGGACCCTCCTCCGACGATCGGTCGTGGGGGACGGGTTGTTGAGGCACAATGCAGAAGCAGAAAGGAGAACGTAATGAGTGGAAAGAGCACGTTTTTGACTGGTGTGGTACTGATTGCCGTCTGCGCGGTTCCGGCCGTGGCCCAGCAGAGCCTCGGCGACCTCGTCGCGGAAGGGGGCTATGACTGGATGATCGGCCGGTGGGCGGCCACCACCGATGACGGACAGAAGATCGAGTTCGAGTACTCCTGGGGGCTCGACAAGAACATTGTCCTGAATGGTTTTCGGATGGGTGACTTCACGTACCACGGGATGATCATGCTCGCGCCCTCCGGCATGGAAGCGTCCGATATGGGGGCCGACAGCCGGGGTGGCATCTGGAAAGGGACCTGGTACGACGATTTCGACGGGCTGGTTCGCCGCACGGAATACACCCAGGCGGACGGTCAGGTCCACAAGGGTGAGATCGTTCACACGAGGGTGGACGCCGACCGTATGACCGTCGCGATGTACGCCGTCGACGACAGCGGGTATCGCAGCGGTGAGCCCTGGGGCAAGCTGACCTACAAGCGCCAGCCGGCCGGCGCCGCGCGGGACAGCTCCTCCGGCCAACAAGGCAGTCGAGCCACAGACTACCAGACCCTGGGCGACCTCGTCTCCGAAGCCGGATACGAATGGCTGATCGGCAAATGGAGGGGGAGCGACGACGAACGGACCTATGAGCTCGAACACAAGCCGATTCTCAACAAACATGCGGCTCTGATGGAAGCGAAAATCGGGGACCTCAAGTACCGTGGCCTCATCATGTACGTTCCCTCCCGCCAGGAGATTATGCAGGTCGGCGCCGACAACATGGGCGGCTCCTCAAAGAGTTCGTGGGATCAGGATTACGAGGGTCCCGTCCACAAAATCGAATACACCGGGGCCGACGGTACGAAGCGAAAGATGGAGCATGTCTACGTGAAGGTCGATGGCGACACGCTCAAGGTCAAAGAGTATCCCGTCGAATCGGGCGGCTATCGTGCCTCTGAGCCTCGCGGCTCGATTACGTTCAAGCGTCAGTAGACGGCGACGGGAGGCCGGCGCCGGCAGTGTGCGACCGACTTTCGTGGCGTGCTGCAATCCCACGGAAGGCAACGGGCTGCACGAAGCCTGTCATCCTGAGCAGAGCGAAGGATCTGGGCACCGGATGGGAGTTTTCGTCCGCGCCGCGTGCGAACTGCTTCTTCTTGGCCCAGATGCTTCACTGCGTTCAGCATGACAAATGCTCGTTCGCCTGCCGCAAAATCTGGTCACACACCGCCGGCCGGGGATCAGAATCGAAAGCGGGCGCCGAACATGTAGATCGGACCGCCGAAGTCGAAGCCGGAATCGTCCTTCGCGAAGTCGTACTGGAATTCGAACAGCAGCTCTCCTTTGGAGCCGATCGGCACCGTTACCCCGGCTGTGACAAAGGCAAACAGTCCGTTGGCGAGGGTGTCCGTGTCGCCGTACTCCTCCGTATGGGTGCGGAACGTGCCGGGGTCGCCCGGGTCTTCGAAGGTCTCGGAGTACTCGTCGTGCCAGCGGTCGATGAACCAGAAGTAGCCGAGGCCGGCCCCGACGTAGGGCCGGATGTCACTGATATCGCCGAGCGGATACAGACGTGCGGCTAGGCGTACGTCGATGAGGGAGAGGTGATCCGTATAGGATTCCTCAACGATCACGTCGTCGATGACATAAACGTAGTCGTCGGAGACCGTCCCAAGGTAGGAGCCGCCCACAGTGAGGGCCAGGTCGAAATGGTCGTCGGCAACCCGGGGGCTGGAGAGCTCCAGCTCGTACCGGGCCCGGGTCGTTTTGCCGGAGTGGACCGGGTCGTCGACGGTCTGGGCGCCCACCTTGAGTCCGATTCCCGGGCCGGATGCACCCGCGCAGACGGCGGCGCAGCCGAGCAGGATGATGAGCCAGTGCCATTTGATCCCGAGGCGACCACCTCCAAGGGCGCAAGGCTCGGAAGGGGTACAGATGCGGTTTCGATTCATCGTTTGCCACCCTCTGCGGACAGACTGTGTGCGTTCCATTTGGCTAACCTCCGTCATGCACTTCAACGCTGCAGGTCAACATGTCCGATATTTCGGCTCCACCTATAAGAGGCACGCGGGCGTGCGTCGGTAACGAAGAGATTCATCCTTCGCGGTCGCGGAGTGACAGCGAATATGGTATTATTGCGCTGGACCGTCTTTTCCGCAAGAGAAAGGGGTAATATGGCTCGAAGACTCGGACGGCGGGAGTTATTGGGGGCCGCGGCGGCCGGCGCGCTGCTGGGCTCTCGTGGGGGACAAGCGAAAGCGGCGGATCCGGCCGCCATCCCGCAGCGCGAGGTGCGTTTGGAGTTCCTGCGGCCGAAGGAGATCGACGAGGCGCAGAAGGCATGCGCGACGATCTTCCAGCCGCTGGGGACCATCGAATGGCACGGGGTGCACAACGTCGTCGGCGTCGATGCCGTCAAGGCCCACGCCTTGTGCATCCGAGCGGCGCAGAAGGGCGGAGGCGTTGTCTCGCCGGCCCTGTATGGCGGTGTCGGCGGGCTCAGCGAGCCCCATACGTTCATCATGGACCCGGAAAATGACGTCTTCTCCAGAGTCCTGCGACCCTGGCTCGAGCAGCTCTGCCGGGAGATGGCCCGTGACGGATACCGGGCGATCATCATTCTGACGGGCCACTACGGCGCCGCCCAGCAGATCGTCGTGCGCGAGACGGCGGTGCGCATGAGCCGGGCCCTGGCGATCCCGGTGCTGGGCACGCCGGAGTACTGGCTGGCACTGGATGAGGGCTATACCGGCGACCACGCCGCCTGGGGGGAGACTTCGCTCATGATGCACCTGTTCCCCGACACGGTCGATCTGTCACGGCTCGGCGACCCGCCGTACCAGGGGGTCGGCGGCCGCGATCCGAAGGAATCCTCCGCCGAAGACGGTCGCAAGATCACGGAAACAATCGTCTCGCGGCTGGCCACCCTCGCTCGCAAGATGCCAACCTGGGACCACAAGACGCTCGACCGTTTCATCGAGGCCGAAGCCACCCTGGTCGCCAGGCAGCTTTCCGCGCCGCGGGGCAAGAAGGCCGTCTGGACCGCCTGGCAAAATCTCGGCGTCATGCGCGACTACGGCAAGCTGCTCGCCGAGGGACAGTTCGAGGAAATCAAAGCCTGCGTCGCCAAGCTGTAGGCCGTCCGCGAACTACAGGCTTCGTTCGCCGGGGAAGTGCCAGGCGATATCGAAGTCCGTCCTCTGTCCGCGCTGCTGTGGGCTACCGCCGTTGTTCTTTTGGTCCTCTCCGACGCTATAGAGGACGAAGCCGTCTCCCTCGACACGATAATGGAGCGGCCCGCCTGTGAATGGATCGGCAACACCTTCCAGGTCAAGCGCTGCGAGTGACGCCGGGAGTGAGCCGTGAGCCTGCTTGTACCGTAGCAGGGCGAGTCCCGCGCGGGTGATACGGGCCTCGGCGATCGTGCCGCCGTGTATTGCCTTGAGTCTGGCTACTGCCGGGGTTAGGGTGCGGGTCAGCACGTAGCGTTTTGGTATTCTGTCGAGCCGCCCGTCCCACCTCTTACGGCCCGCGAGCAGTTGCGCGGTCTCCCGTGAATATCGCATGTAGGCGGCGTGATCCGCGAGGAAGTTGGGCTTGAATGTCACGATACGCACCATTGCCCAGTGGAAGACGCCGGGTGCATAGCTGCCGGTATCCCACAGTTTACGCCACTCGCCGGCCAATTCGGCTCTGGACAGATTGAATACCCACTGGCCAACAAGCAGCCGTTCTCCGTCGGCCGCCAGCAGAAGCGGCTGGATGTCTTCCCTATCCCTGAGACGCTGCTCAATGTTCTGATACGTCTGGTCGTCCGGAGGTGTCATGTCACAGAGGTTCCGAATCACCCGGCAGGTGAGTCTGGTTGTGGCCATGCGGACCAGTTGACTCATCAGGACGGGCTCGGTCCGCAGCGCATCGCTGGCGGCCAACTGGCTCTGTACGGTGTCCCAGGCGGATTCCGACTCTCCGGCGCGGGCCTCAAGACAGGCCTTGCCCGCCAGAATCCGGACGAGATCTCGCAGTTCCGCCCAGTGCGGCATGATCCACAGACCAACTCCCTCATAGTCATGGTCGAAACGACAGCTCGGACGCCGACTCGCCTCTCTGATCGTGGCGAGGGCCCTTGAAACGGCGTCTCGCTCGAAAAGACGCTGGAGTTCCGGTCCCGCATTGGGATCGCCGGGCTTGTCCACAACTGTGACTGAGAGACTGGCGAGATAGCCGCGCAGACTCTCGCCGTCGGGGGCGGGCTGGGCTTCGAGCAACAGGGCGGCGCTCGCGTAGAGCAGCGCCGCATTCTCCGTGGCGGGGACCTCGGCCGGTATGACATCCGCCGCGCGCATGGGCCGCCCGTCCCTTTCCAGGGCCGCGTAGGCTCGGCGCAGCCTGACGGTCGCGACCGCCACCGCGATGCCGTAGACAAGGGCGAGAACTACGATGAGGACGGCGACGCCCGTCAGGATTCTAACCGTTCGCTTCCGCATAGCGTTCTTCCTTTCGCTGGGCTACGAATGATGATACGACGGCGCCGAAAACAGGCGGCTTCTGCGTTCGACCGAAGCCGGCCCCGCCGGTGCATTGTCTTCTTCCATCTCGCTGAGATGCTCGTGCGTTTTCTCAATGTAGTCGAGCAGCGCCGAGGCGCCGGGTCTCGACGTCCGGTGCGCGGCCATGAGGCGCCTCGCCAACGGTCCGTACATTGCATCCGGCCAGGCATCGAGGTCCGCACTGTCAAGGCAGACGACCCGGCGGCTTGCGGACGGCTGATAGCGCGATACGTGGTCCCCATAGAAGTTAGCGAGTGAAACGATCAGCACGGCGGCCGCGGCGGCTGCCGTCAGACGCCGGATGGCGATCTGCCACGGGACGTCTGTCGGGGCTTCCCTCCACGCCTGCTGCGCCGCCCCAATGATGTGCGCCTTGAGTTCGGCGCTTGGCTCCGTCGGACGTGCCTGCCCCAGAAGACGTTCAATCTCGCTGTCGGTCCTATCCCTCTCGTTCATGGTTCACGGTCCTTCAGCCACGTCCTGAGTTTCTCCAGGGCGTAGCGGTAACGACTGGCGACAGTGTTCAGTGAAAGCTCGAGCATTGCCGCGATTTGCTGGAATGTCTTTTCTCGATAGATCTTCAGAACGACAACCTCCCGTTGGGCCCGGGGCAGCCGGCTCAAAGCGGCTCTCAGTTCTTCCGCCAACTCGGTCCGACTGTCATTGCTGTCTGCCGCGACGAGCCACGGCTCGATGCCCGGCTCCGCATGCGGCCTACGCCGTTGCTGCCTGAGGAAGCCTGAGGCTTCGTGTCGGGCAATCTGATAGATGTATGCGTCCAGACAACGAGCGTTGGCCACCAGGCGCCGCTTTCGGACAATCCTGACGAACACCGTCTGCAGGACATCTTCGGCATCGTGTCTCGAACAAAGGACGGCCTGGAGGTAGGCGAGCAGATCGCTCGCATAGCGATCCCACAGCCGCTCGATACCGGCCGGATCGTTCCGCTCGAACGCCGTTCGTATTGCATCGTCGGCCGAATGCCTGTTCAAGAAGCTGTCCTCGGCTCTTACATCAATTCACAAGTAGAGACACGCGTTGGCCGGCTCTTTGTCTATGCGACCGGGAATTCCTTGTCAATTGTCGTTCCCCGGGCGGCTGCAGGCGGGGCCGCCTATTGCCAGGACCGCAGTCTCTCGGCTCGTCTCTGGAAGCCTCGGGACATGGAATAGGCCCGGGCTTTGAGCAGGAAGCGGCGGCCCTCGGGGGTCCGGGTGTAGACCAAGCCGGTCGATCCCACGTGCACCGCCCACATCTTCCGGAAGTGCTCCGCGAATTCTTTGTTCCTCCCGAGGGCTTTGGGGACCGTGTGATAGTCCTTTCTCGTAAGCCATCCGAGCGGCGTCTTTCGCACCAGGATGTATCGCGGATTCTCGATGGGGCCGAGCACTTCCTGGAGCGCCTCAAGGAAAATGGATCGCTCTCGGGTCGTTCCGCCCTTGAGCGTACAGCTCACGAATCCGTAATCCAATCGGCGCGCGACCACGCGCAATCGTGCGAGGTTGGTCTCGATGAGTTCCGCATGGCTCATGGCTTTGAGCACAACCTTTCCGATCTGCTTCATGCTCGAAGCGACGGAGCCGTGCCTGAGAAGCAGCCAGAGCGCCTTGAGGCATTTGGGCATCGCGGCCACGGCGGCGAGCGCAGCGGCAACCGCGACGACCAATAGCAGACGCTTGCCGCTCACGTCTTGCGACCTGCCTTCCACCGATCGCATCAGAAGCGAGAACACCGAGACGCCCCAGAACCACCCCTGCCACAAGACGGCCAGGATCGTATTGCGAAAGATGAAGTCGCGCGGCAACGTCAGTTGCGAGGCGGCGACCTGCTCGACCATGGCGCCGTCCCAGGCCGAGGCGAGCGCCT
>CBFDDG010000291.1:0-6617 GCA_965603505.1 uncultured Phycisphaerae bacterium
TTCGCCGTCGAGCCAGCCGTCGGCGAGCTTGATGATCCGCTTGCCGTAGGAGGCGTACTTTTCCGAGTGCGTGACCTGGATGATCGTCGTGCCTTCGCGGTTGAGCTTCTTGAACAGGTCCATGATCGCTTCGCCCTGGCTGGAGTGCAGGTTGCCGGTGGGTTCGTCGGCCAGGAGCAGCTTCGGGCCGGCGATGATCGCGCGTGCGACGCCGACGAGCTGCTGCTGGCCGCCGGAGAGCTGGCTGGGAAAGAGGTCCTTCTTGCCCACGATGCCGAAGCGGTCCAGCGTGTCGCAGACCATCGCCGCCCGCTCGGAGGCCTTGATGTTCCGATAGGACAGAGGGACATCCAGGTTCTCGTAGACCGTGAGCGTGTCCAGCAGGTTGAAGTTCTGAAAGACGAAACCGATGTGCCGCTTGTTCAACGCCAGCCGCTCCTTGGGTTTGAGCGTATGAACCGCCTGGTCGAAGAGGTGGTACTCGCCGGTCCAGTCGTTGTCCAACATCCCGAGGATATTGAGCAGCGTGGTCTTGCCCGCCGCCGACGGCCCCATGATGGTGATGAATTCACCTTCCTCGATGTCCAGCGTGATCTGTCGCAAGACATAGGTCCTGCCGGCACGCGTCTCGTAGCACTTCTCGATGTTTTTCAGTTGAATCATAGTCGCGGTTCCCGGTCTTGGGTTCTCAGTTGTCGGTCGTCTGTCGGAACAATGGAATACTGGAATGGTGGAATGTTGCAGGAGCAACTACTCTTGAACTCATCATTCCAGTATTCCAACATTCCATCATTCCATTCCTATTCATATCTCAACGCCTCCATCGGGTCGATCCTCGCGGCGCGGCGGGCGGGTAACCATGCGGACAGGGCGGCGACTGAGAGCACCAGGAGTATGGAGGCTACGATGGTAAGCGGGTCATGTGGATTCACGCCGAAGAGGACACTGCGCAGGACACGCACGAAGACGAGAGCCACGGGGATCCCGACGATGAGTCCGAGGCCCGCCAGCCATAGGGCATTGCGAATGATGGGCCAGGCGATGTCACAGGGCCTGGCGCCGAGGGCCAGGCGCACGCCGATTTCTCCGGTGCGGCGGGCGACCATAAGGGCGAGCAGGCCATAGAGGCCGATGCAGGACAGCAGGATGCCCAGCAGGGCCAGGCCGCCGCACAGATAGGTGAAAATCCGCTCTGAGGTAATGGAGGTCTTGAAGAGCTGCAACTGCGTGGATATATGCTCCAGAGGGATTGTGCGATCCAGGTCGGCCACGATCTTCCGGACGGCCGGAACCAGGATCAGTGGGTCACTCGCCGTGCGCACTTCAAAGAACATGGCTCCCGGGTTGGCTTGTCTGTGTGAGAAATACAGAGTGGGTCCGATGTCGTTCTGGACCCGGTCGTACTTGGCGTCTCCGCACAGGCCGACAATCTGATAGTCTTTGTCACCCGTGCGAATCGACCGGCCCAGGGGATCTTCACGGGGGAAATACGTACGCACGAAGGTCTGGTTGGCGATGACGACTCCAGGTTGAGAGGGCGTGTCCGTTCGCTCAAAGGTACGCCCGCGCAGCAGCGGAATGTCCACGGTTTGGAGGAAGGCTTCGCTGACAGTCAGCTTATGGACCATGGGCCCTTGATCCTTCTGCTGTGTGCGACCTGGAATTGAAACACTTCCACCAGTGAGCCGTCCTCCCAGCAAGCTGTTATTGGACAGCGCAACACACTTGACGCCTGGAAGACCGGCGATGTTGGCTTCGACCTGATCGTAGAACCGAACGGAGTCGGCGTCTTTGTATCCTGCTTGACCGGGATTCACACCAAAGACCAGGATACTATCTGTTCTGAATCCAAGATCGGTGCGGTACAGGTTGATTAATGTCTGCATCAACAGGCCGGTGCCCACGACCAATAAGACCGACAGGCTCACCTGGGCCGCAACCAACACCTTGCCCAAACGAAGGCCTTGAATGCCCAAGGCCCTTTGGCCTTTCAGCCCCGAGGACAAATCCAGCCGCGTGACATGCAGAGCCGGGAGCAGACCGAACAACAAAGACGTTCCCACGGCCGCACTCAAGGTGAACAGCAGGACACGCAGATCGATGCGTATGGATAGACGGAAACTGTCCAAGCTGTCAGGGATAAAGCCCAGCACGATGGCCTTGATCCAGATCGCCACCAACAGACCAAGTCCGGCCCCGACCAGAGACAGGACCAGGCTCTCGGTCAGCAACTGGCGGATCAGACGCCCACGTCCTGCGCCCATGGCGGCACGGACGGTCAATTCCTGTTGGCGCGATGCGCCCCGGGCCAGCAGCAGTCCGGCCAGATTGGCGCAGGCAATCATCAGCACCAGTCCCACCGCGACCATCAGAATCGTGAGGCCCACAGCCATTTGCTTGCGGATCCCCAGGAGTCCGCGGCTGCCGTCCACGAGGACGATGTGTGGGTCGTCCGCTTCCATCCCCTGTCCCGGCACGGAAAGGGTTTGCAGCAAGAGGCCCTCCATGGCGGCTTTGACTTGTGACTCATGAGCCTTGGGGGCCAGACGCACCATGATGTTGGCCCACCAGTGATCCCGCGCATCGACGTGATATCCCGGAGACAGAAGCGGCTGAGCCGACATCGGCATATAGATTTGCGCCATGTCGCCAATCTGTGGGCCACAGTAGTCGCGGGGCATGACCCCTACGATGGTGAACGGATGCCCATTGAGGGTCGTCATCTGGCCGATCGCCTGTGGATCGAGATCGTATTCTCTCTCCCACCAGCGGTAGGTGATCACCGCCACAGGGTCTGCCTGCGAGGCCTCATCGCCGGCTTGCAGCGTGCGACCGATGAAGGCTTGGGCTCCATACCCGTCAAAGTAGTCACCCGAGACCATCAGGGCATCGGCGGTGGCGGCTCCCTTGGGGCCTACTATCGTCAACCCGGACAATCCGAAGAAGGCAAATACATCCGAACAGCCTTCTACCTTCTCCTTGAAATCGCGGTACAGCGGATAGGGAAAAGATCCCGTAACGGTGATTCCACTACGATTGCTGCTACCCTCGCCCGCTCCCCCCGACCAATGTGAAAACTTCGTATTGTGACCGCTCCACTTCACAACGCGCAGCTCCTGCGGGTTCCGCACGGGCAACGACCGCATCCACACGGCATTGAGCAGACTGAAGATCGCCGTATTGACCCCGATGCCCAGGGCCAGGGATATGATCGCCACCGTGGTGAAGCCCGCGCTCTTACGTAACTGGCGAAATGCGTAACGGATGTCGTGTAGCAGCGTGCTCATGTCACTCGTCCTCGTAGTTATCAGTTCTTAGTCTTCAGTTCCCAGGTCCAAGCTGACAACGAACGACCGGCGTCTGCAATTCTCATTCATACCGCAGCGCCACCATCGGATCGACCTTTGCCGCCCGACGGGCCGGGAGATAGCTGGCCAAGAGAGCGATTGTGACCAGGATCGCCAGGGCGGCGGCCAACACGGCGGGATCGGCGGGGCTTGCCTCATAGAGCAGGCTGGCCATAAAACGACTGGCGATGTAGCCTCCCAGGAGTCCCGCAAGAACGCCCAGCAGAATTAGTCTGATACTCCGCCGGAGGAATGTTTGCGCGATTCCGGCTTGGGTCGCCCCCAAGGCCATGCGGATGCCAATCTCATGGGTTTTCTGCGTGACCGTGTACTGAAGCAAACCGAACAGGCCGACGGCAGCGAGTACCAGGGCGACCTGGGCGAAGAGCCCCAGCAGGATCGTCGCATAGCGCCGAGGGGCCAGCATCTCGGCCAGATCGGACGTCAGGGTACGGATGTCCCTGATCTCCAAACCCTTGTCGAGGCCGGACACGTGGGCGCGCGCCATGTCGGCCAGACGCATGGGATCTCCCTGCGTCCGCACTACCAGGTCGGATATCAGGTAACAGAACCCAGATATCGGCCTATAGATGGTGTTGATCGTGGGCGCCAGCTCGCCGTAGTCTCTGAGGGTACTGGCCACTCCCACAATGGGCATTCCGTCAATGCTTTGGCCAAGAGGACTACCCTGCGGGAAGTATCTCCGCGCCAGGTTTTCGTCAATGATGATCCCCTTGGCACCGCCCTGAGTGTCCTCATCCGTGAAGCCACGACCTTCCAGAATCGACATCCCCATGGTCTTGAAGAAGTCGCGGCTAACATCCTCATCCCGTGCCATCGGCTTCTCGGTGGGATCGAGGGGAGGGCGCCCATCGATAGAGAACGTCATGAAGCCTCCGCCGCGGGCCAGGTTCAGGCCTCCCGATACCAAGGCGGCCGATTGAACACCCGGTGAGGCTTGCACGCGGCGCAGCAGTTGTTCGTAGAAGTTCAGCCAGTGCTCGACCTCAGGGTACTTGACCTTGGGCAGCTCGATCTCCGCGACCAGGACGTTGGCCGGCTGGAATCCGAGGTCAACCTTCTGCATGGAGATCAGGCTTTGCGTCAGCATGGCGACCGCCATGAGCAGGGTAAAGGCAACGGCGATCTGAGCCACGACCAGCCCGCCATGAGCACACCGGCGTTCTCGGCCGTAGAAAGCGCTCCCCTGTCCCTGTTTCAGGATGTCACTGAGACGGGTGCCGGTGGCCTTCCAGGCCGGCAAGAGGCTAAGCACCAGACCCGTGACGACAGACGTACCCAACGCGAAGCACAGGACCGAGATGTCCATGCGGGTTTCCTGCATGCGCGGAATATTTGTGGGAGACACACGAATCAACACCCGGATCGCCCAATACGCCACTCCTGTCCCGATCACGCCGGCGGCCATACTGAGAACGACGCCCTCCGTGAGCATGTGACGGATGATTTGGCCTCGTGATGCACCCAGAGCGGACCGGATGGCGATTTCTTGCCGGCGTACACTGCTGTGCACGAAAAAGAGGCCCGATGCATTCGTGCACGCGATCAGGAGCACGAGACCTACGCCACCCCAGAGGAGATACAACAGAGAGCGACTGTCCGCGAGCTGGGCGTCAAGGAAACGCCGGAGCACCACAGTGTACCCGGCTTTATGCTCGGGCTCCATCTTCGCCAACTGCTCTTCAAGAACGTCCATGTGTGCCTGCGCCTGCTCCAATGTCACGCCGCGCTTGAGGCGCGCTCTTATGCTGGTGCCCCCGCCTCTGGCCTCGGGATCCAGGACCAGGGGAACCCAACAAGGCGCGCAACGCCGCAGGTGGTCACGAAAAGCGGCGGGCATGACACCGACGATGGTATAGCTTTGGTCATCCAGTACAAGAGACTTGCCAATCGCTTGAGGATCGCCCCCCATGTGCTCGCGCCAGAACGCGAAGCTGAGAACCATGACATGTCCATGTCCCGGTTGTTCTTCTTCGGGAAGAAACCCTCGACCCAGCATGGGTTTCATACCCATAACGGAGAAGTAGCCCGGCGATACGGCAAAAGCGATAACATGGCGAGATTTCTCTGGCCCGGTGACGTAGAAACGATGGCCTTCGACGCCAGCGACGCTCTCGAACACTTGATTGTGTTCGCGCCAGTAGAGCAAGGTATGGTGTGACGAGGCGATGCGGTCCAATCCCTGCTGGAGTTTCTGCTCCTGAAGCACGACAATTCTGTCCGGCTCATGATAGGGAAGGCGTTTGAACAAGACGGCATTCACCACACTGAAGATTGCTGTATTGGCCCCGATGCCCACCGCCAGGATGACTACCACCACCACCGCGAATCCCGGGCTCCTGCCCAGCGTTCGAACGGCATAGCGTATGTCTTGCCAGAAGCTGCTCATTTCACCGATCCTTTGCCCTGGAATAGTGCCTATACCACGTCGAAGCCGCTTTGCTTGAGTTCGGCGGCTTCCTGCTGTTTGCGGGTGGCCTCCTCCTCTTCCACGATGCGGCCGTCGAAGAGATGGACGGTGCGCTGGGCATTCCGGGCGTAGCGCGGGTCGTGCGTGACCATGCAGACGGTGGCGCCTTCGCGGTGCAGCTCGGCCAGCAGGCCCATAACCGCCTCGCCGTTGTTGGAGTCGAGGTTGCCCGTGGGTTCGTCGGCCAGCAGGATGGACGGTCGCCCCACCACCGCGCGGGCGACCGCCACCCGTTGTTGCTGTCCGCCGGAGAGCTGAGCCGGATAGTGCTTCATCCGATGGGACATCCCCACCCGCTCCAGGGCCGCCTGAACCCGCTCCTTACGTTCGGACGATGTCATGCCCCGGTAGGTCAGCGGCAGTTCCACGTTCTCGTAGACGGTCAGATCGCCGATCAGGTTGAAGCTCTGAAAGACGAAGCCCACCTGGCGATTGCGGATGCGCGCCCGTTGCGAGGCCGACAGGTTCGCCACGGGCTCGCCGCTCAGCCAGTAATTGCCTTCGGTGGGCGAATCGAGCAGGCCCAGGATGGCCATCAGGGTCGACTTGCCGCAGCCCGAGGGCCCTGCAATCGAGACGTACTCGCCCTCGGCGATACTCAAGTGAATGCCGGCCAGGGCGTGCGTCTCCACTTCTTCGGTTACGAAGACTTTGTGCAAGTCCTCCACCTGGATCAGTGCTTCTCGCGTTGTTGTCATGTCTTCACTCCGGACCTTCGATTCCTTTTGATTTTCCCGCGTTCCCGGCTCCGCACGCGGCAACGCAGGATCGTTCCCTGG
>CBFDDG010000292.1:0-6608 GCA_965603505.1 uncultured Phycisphaerae bacterium
ACGGTCTCCGGGTCCGTCTCGAACAACCGTTGACCAGCGAACTCATTCTGTTTAAGTCCTGCCAGGAAAGGAGCTGACGCTTCACAAACCCATGAACACAACACTCCCATCCCTTTTCGATCTATCAGGCAAAGCAGCCGTGGTGACTGGCGCTGCCCGCGGCTTGGGGCAGGCCGCGGCCGTGGGCCTGGCGGCCTATGGCGCCGATGTGGCGGCGATTGACCTTGCGCCCGACACTTGCGCGGACACCAAGCGGGAAATCGAAGCGCTGGGACGCACCTGCCGGAGCTATGCCTGCGATGTTTCGGATGAGAAGGCCGTGGAGCGTACGGTCACGCAAATCGTCGCCGATTTCGGGAAGATCGACATCCTGGTCAACATCGCCGGGATCACGGCGCGCATCCCGACCGATCGCATGCCGGCCGAGCAGGTGCGCCGCCTGACCGAGGTCAACTACTACGGCATCTTCTGGATGTGCAAGGAGGTCGGCAAGGTCATGCTGGCGCAGGGTCACGGCAACATCGTGAACATGTCCGCACTTGGCGGCGGCTTCCTCGGCACCGGACGCGGCAACGCCGCCTACAGTGCCACCAAGGGTGCCATTGCCGCGCTGACCAAGGAACTCGCCTGCGAGTGGGGCACGAAGGGCATCCGCGTCAACGCCGTCGCCCCGTGCTGGTTCCAAACAAGCATGAACGCCAACAGCATCTTCGCCAACAAGAGTTTCATGGAGCAGGTGATGACCAAGCTGCCCATGAGGCGGATCGGTCAACCCCATGAGCTGGTTGGCCCGATCGTGTTCCTGGCCAGCGAGGCGTCGTCGATGATCACCGGACTGGTGTTGCCGGTAGACGGTGGCGCCGCCGCGACTTGCCCGATCGAGTGGAAGGACGCATGAGTTGCGAAGCCCCCGAAAGACTGATTGCTCGCCACGAGGCGTTCCTGAACCTGGAGCCGGTCGAGCGGCCGCTGCTGGGCTTCTGGCTGGGCGGCTATTATCCGGCCGAGCAGTTCCCGACCGGCACCGCGTTCTGGCAGGACGGCCAGCCATTGCGGCCGGAAGACGTGTCCTTCGCACCGTTTGCTGCCGACTACGAGAACCTGTTCCGCATCCATCAGCAGGCCGATGACGACTTCTTCTACGTGGGTTCCGCCTACTGGGGCGTTCCCTGGATGGAAGCCATCCTGGGTTGCCCGGTGTTCGCGGCTGGCTCCAATTGCCGCGCGGAGTCGTGTCTGGCGGAGTCGACTGATGTCCTCCCAGTGAAAGTAGAAAGCAGTCCCTGGTTCCAGGCACTCATGCGTTTCACCGCGGAACTGGCTGTTTTCTCTGCCGGACGTTTCCCGGTCTGCCCGCCGCTCCTGCGCGGCCCGGGCGACTGCGCCAGCGCCATGCTGGGAGGCATGCCGTTTGCCATGGGATTCCATGACGAACCCGAGCAAAGCGCCGACCTCCTGGCCCATTGCTCGCGGGTGCGCCTGGACGTGATCCGGGCCTTGCATGCGATGCTTCCGCCATGGCAAGGGATCCATGCCGCCGGGGGCTACCCGAGCAAGATGTGGTGTCGGCGCACGGT
Source organism: uncultured Phycisphaerae bacterium (assembly GCA_965603505.1). Classification (GTDB taxonomy): domain Bacteria; phylum Planctomycetota; class Phycisphaerae; order Sedimentisphaerales; family Anaerobacaceae; genus PLanc-01. The sequence continues at coordinate 1,578 of CBFDDG010000292.1, forward strand.
GGCCTACAACCAGGAAGATTGCGCGGCGTTGCTGAGCCCGCACCTGTTCCACGAGTTTCTGCTGCCGATTCATCGGGAGCAGTGCCGGGCGGCGGATGTGAACTTCATCCACCTGCATTCCAGTTGCCTCTATCCGGTGGACATCCTGCTGGAGAACCGGTGCTATGACGTCTTAGAGATCAACATCGATCACCCCGGCGGCTCCTCACCCAGCCTGCCGGAGCTTCTGCCCACACTGAAACAGATCCAGGCCGCGCGGATGCCGCTACTGTTGTGGGGTGAGTTGTCACCGGGAGAATGGCATATGCTGCGCCGGGAACTGTCGCCGGTGGGGTTGAGCCTGCAGCCCATCGTGCGCCAGGCGGACGAGATCCCGCAACTACTGGAGGTACTACGATGACCGTGAAACTAACCGAAGAAATCGCCGAATGCCGGGTGCCGGCTCGCTCCGTGCGCCTGTGGTGGCTGGGGCAGGCCGGCTTCGCCTTCAAGACGCACGCGGGGCGGATCGTCTATGTGGATCCGTATCTGTCCGACGCCGTCGAGCGACTGCACAGCTTCAAACGCCTGTCCCTGTCACCGATTGCTGCCGGAGATGTGAGAGCGGACCTGGTGGTTCTGTCCCACGAGCACACCGACCATCTCGATCCGGATGCGATTCCGGTGATCGCGGCGAACAACCCGGCCTGCCGCTTCGCCGGACCGTCCGGCTGCGCTGGCGGCCTGAAGACGGCGGGAATCCCGGTGCGACGCCGGATCCTGCTCCGGCCCTCCCGCGTTCACAACCTCGGCGCGGTGGTGGTCCACACCGCGCCGGCGGATCACGGTGACTTCGCGCCCTCCGCTCTCGCGCTGGTGTTAAACTTCGACGGCATCCGGGTGCTCTACACCGGCGACACCTCCTGGCGTTCAGGGCTTTTCAAACCACTGTTCGATCTTGGAATCGACTTGCTCCTGCCCTGCATCAACGGTTCCTTCGGCAACATGAATCACCTCGACGCCGCCCGAATGGTGCAGCAGGCGGCTCCGCGTATGGCGATCCCATGCCACTTCTGGACGTTCGCCGAACAGGGTGCCGGCGACCCCGGCGGCTTCGTCCAGGCGTGTCACGCGTGGGCTCCGAAGGTGAGCGCCATGCTGTTGCGCCCAGGGGAAGGACTGACTATGACTGTGAAACAGCCAATCAAAAAGAGGAAAGCACAGAAATGAATACCAGGGAACGCTATCTTGCGACCGCCGGCTTCGAGCCGGTTGATCGGACCTTTCTGCTTCCACCTTGGATGTGGTGGGAGACGAGCAAGCGATGGACGCGGGAGGGGCTCCCCGAAGGCGCCGACCTCGCGCGCCATTTTCAGACGGATCACGAAGCCGGGTTCCCGCTGGCCATGCAAGGCGGATACGGCCCACACCTATGGCCGGCGCTGGAACGAAAAGTGATTTCCGAGTCTGACGAATGCAGGGTGGTGCGCGACGAGGAAGGCAACACGGTGCGTCTCTTTAAGAACGACCCCGGACAGTCCATGCCCGAGTGGATTGAGTATCCGATGAAAGACAGGACGGAATGGGAGACCCTCATCAAGCCGAGACTCGATGCCAGGATTCCCGGCCGCCATCCCGTCGGTGCGGATCTCGACAAACTTGTCGCCGAATACAAAAACCGCGACTATCCGCTCGGTCTCTGGTGCGGATCGACCTACGGCTGGACGCGCAGTTTCATGGGCGTGGAACGTATCTCCGTGATGTTCTACGACGACCCGGATCTTGTCCATGAGATGTGCGAGCACATCGCCGATTTTGCCGTGGAGATACTGACGCCGCTCCTGAGCCGGATTCAGTTCGACTTCGCCTATATCTGGGAGGATATGGCCGGCAAGGCGGGGCCCCTCTGCTCGCCCGCGACCTACCGCGAGTTCTGCCTCGGCCCGCTCTCCCGCATCACGGCCCTGCTCCACAAGCACGGGGTCCGTCACATCATTATCGACAGCGACGGCAACAACGATGTCCTGATTCCGTTGTGGCTGGAGGCTGGAGTCACGGGGCTCCGCCCGTTTGAAATCGCCGCCGGTTGCGACGCGGTTACCACCCGGCGGAAATACGGAAAGAACCTCATCATCCAGGGCGCGATCGACAAACGGGCGCTGGCACAAGGCAAGGAGGCGATCGAGCGGGAGGTGCTGTCCAAGGTGCCGTGGCTATGCCTCCAGGGCGGCTATTTTCCGCAGGTCGATCACCTCGTCCCGCCCGATGTGTCGCTGGCGAATTACACCTACTACTCGCAGTTGCTCCGCCCGGTGGTGGAAGATCCTGAGCGATACCTGCACGAGGCCAAGAAGAAAGGCTACTTCCATGACGTTTGATATTCAAGGCAGGGTCGCCATGGTGACCGGCGCGCGGCGCGGGCTTGGGCTGGCCATGGCCACGGGCCTCGTCGAGGCCGGCGCGAAGTTGGTGGCTGTCGCGTCGAGTCCGGATTGCCGTGAACTCCGCCAGGCGGTCAAGAAGTTGGGCGGCGAAATGCTCTATCTGCGGGCCGATCTGGCCGACCGTCGGCAGCGGAAGGGGCTGGTCGCCAAGGCCGTGAAACGGTTTGGTCGGCTCGACATCCTCGTCAACGGCGCCGGCGTCCAGCACCGCCAGCCGGCCATGGACTTCGATCTCGACAAGTGGGACCAGATCGTCTCCCTGATGATGACCGGCGTGTTCGAACTGTCCCAGCAGGCGGCGCGCGTCATGGAAACGCAAGGCGGCGGCAAGATCATCAACATCGCATCGCTCGGAAGCTTCCAGGGCGGCTGGACGATCCCCGCCTATGCGGCCGCCAAGCACGGCGTGGCAGGGCTCACCAAGGCCCTGGCGAACGAGTGGGCCTCGAAAAACATCCATGTGAACGCCATCGCGCCGGGCTATTTCGACACCGAGATGTGCGCGGCAATCAAGGCAGACCCTGTGCGCGAGCCGAAGATCCGGGACCGCATCCCCGCCGGCCGCTGGGGAAAACCGGAAGACCTGATCGGGCCATTGCTGTTCCTGGCCTGTGACGCGAGCAACTATGTGGATGGTCATGTGCTGGTGGTCGATGGCGGATGGATGGGACGATAAGTCAAGGAGCGAACGATGAACCGATTGGAAAGCAAGGTTGTTGTGGTGACGGCAGGCTATGGGGACATTGGCCGTGCGACCTGCCGGCGGTGTTGTGAAGAAGGCGCCACCGTGATCATGACCGGTCGCAAGCCGATCAAGGAAGGGGCGGCCATCGCCCGCGCCACCGAGCGGGACGCGCGACGCGCCCTTCCTCCCAGGGCGGTCAAAGCGAAGGTGGCGGCGGCAGGCACCATCGAGTACATGCCCTGCGACGCGGGTGATCGCAATTCCATCGACGCCATGCTGGCCGCCGTGGTGAAGAGCTATGGGCGGATCGATGTGGTGATCGGCAACGCCGCCATGGTGGAGAACGGACCGTTCTTGGCGATCCGGCAGGATCAGTGGCAGGCGCACCTCGACTTGAACCTGACCGGCAACTTCCATCTCGGCCAGGCCGCGGCCCGCATCATGCTCAGGCAGAAGCCGCTGAAAAGACCGGGATGCAGGCGCGGGGTGCGGGGCAAGATCCTGTTCAACAGTTCGTGGGTGCAGGACATGCCCTGGCCGGAGGGCTGCTGTTACGGTGTGTCCAAGGCGGGGCTTCAGTTGATGTCCAAGGCCATGGCGCACGAACTGGCGGTGCATGGGATCCGGGTGAACCTGGTGTCGCCCGGCATCATCCTGGCCGGGCTCTCGCGGATGTGCTACGAGACCGACCCCAACTTTGGCCCCCGCGCCACGGCGGCGATCCCGCTCCGGGAGTTCGGGACGCCGGAGCAGTGTGCCGATGCTTTTGTGTTCATGGCCAGCGACGAGTCGGACTACATTACCGGCACGTCTCTCCTGGTGGATGGCGGCGCGAGTCTGCCCAGAAGGGATTGAAACCGATGAAGTTCAGCTATGTACTTCCCGACCCTGCGGGATATCGGGATTGGGCGGAGTTCGAGGGCGACCTCGCCTGCGTGAAGCAGGCCGGTTACGATGCGGTAGAACTGCAGATCGCCGATCCTGAGACGTTCGACGAGGTGCGCGTGCGCGAAGCCCTTCAGACCGCGGGCTTGCCCATGTGCGCGTTCCAGACCGGCACCACCTATGCCACGCGCGGAAACTGTCTTTGCACGGCCGACAAGGCCGTCCGCGAGCGGACGGTTAAGTTGCTGATGTCATACGTGGATCTCGCGGCGCGCTGGCAGGCCGTGATTGTGGTGGGTTCCCTGCAGGGACGCTTCAAAGACGAACATGATCGCTCCGCCGGCGAGGCACGGATTCGCGAGGCCCTGTGCCGGGTCGGTGAGTATGCCGTGAAGAAGGAAACGACCGTGGCGTTTGAACCGGTCAACCACGGCGAGATCAGCTTCCACAACACGATCGCCGAGGCAGAGGCCCTGGTCCGTGGCATTGACCTGCCAAGCGTGCGGCTTATGGTGGATACCTTCCACATGAACATCGAGGAGAAGGACATGCTGGCGCCGCTGGCAAGGATCCGGGACGTCCTGGCGCATGTGCACCTCTCGGAAACCAACCGCGATGTGCTGGGTGAGGGCCACTGGGATACGCGGGGGTTCCTCGCCGAACTGCGCCGGCTCGTCTATTGTGGTTGCTGCTCCATCGGCGTCTACAACACCCGCCGATCACGAAGAGACTGCATAGAGAGATGCATGGCTGTTATAGCCATGCCGAAGAGCACACTTCACGGCACGCCAGAGCGGGGAGTCTGAAGACAGCGAGAAGCTGCTGTCTGCGGCGTTTGTGCTGCCCCGAGCACCGTCGCAAGCTTCATCGACTTACCTTTCCGTTGTTGCGGGGGAGTCAAGACTGGAAATAGATGAACGGCTGGACCGGCCAGCCTGATCCAGGGGCAAGGGGCGGGCGCCAGACCGGCCGAGACGACCAGCGACGGCCAGACGGTGGACGTCCGCGTGCCGATGGCTGCGACCTCCGGGTTATGAG
>CBFDDG010000293.1:0-6604 GCA_965603505.1 uncultured Phycisphaerae bacterium
GTGACGGCCAGGTCCGCCCGCCCGTCGCCGTTGAAGTCCGCCGAAACGATTCCCGTCGGGTGATCCCCCACGTCCACGTCCTGCTGGGGGAAGGCTAGGAAGGAGGCGTTCAGCAGCAGCCGCGGCTCGAGCTGCTCCAACATCGGCCGGACGTGTGAATCAGCGACCCCTTGCCCGTGCATTGGTCTCTCCCTGCGCAGATGCGGTGTTTCCCTGTGAATAGCGCTATGCCCTAGTAGGAGGGAAGCAGATCCCGGATCTGCCCCGCCCCATCTGGCAGCCCCCGACTATATCAGATTTTCTGCAATTGTCAAGTGTCATATGTGCATGTTCCGACAGAGGTTGGCTCAGATCGGCGCGGGCTTGACGCCTGTGCAAGCTGCTGCCGGGACCACGCCAGCGGCCTGACTTCATCGTGAGGGGCCGTGTTGACAGGGGCAAGATCTCACGGCTCGGCCTGGCGGATGCGGTTTTCGGGATGGACAGGATCGGCCTGATGGGCTATAGCTGCAGGGCCAACCACGTCAACATGCTGTTGCCCGCACTGCGGAGAATCAAAGAGGAACGATAAAGACTATGGCAGCCAGCACTAAGGAATCCACGTTGAAATCCTTCGAGCAGCAACTAAGGCGGTGCGTTCGAGGTGATGTGTCCTTCGACGAAGTGGTCTTGGGCGTTTATTCGACAGATGCGAGCATGTACCAGATTACACCGACGGGCGTGTTCCAGCCGCGCGATGAAGATGACGTTCTGGCGGCGATAAACATCGCGGCCGAGCATGGCGTGAGTATCCTCCCCCGTGGCAGCGGCACCAGTCTCGGGGGCCAGGCTGTCGGGCCGGGACTGATTATCGATCTCACGAAGTACATGAACGAGATTCTTGAACTCAACGTTGAGCAACGCTGGGCCCGCGTTCAGCCGGGTATCGTCCTGGACGAACTCAATGCGGCCCTCGCACCTCACGGACTGCACTTCGCCCCGGACCCAGCTACCAGCAGCCGGGCCACTATCGGGGGGATAATCGGCAATAACTCCTCCGGCACCAAGAGCCTCATTTACGGCATAGCGCGCGATCACGTGCTGGAAACCAGGGTAGCCTTGTCCGACGGAACCGTTCTAGAATTGAAGGAGTTCAGCGGGGAAGAGTATGGTTGCCGCGGTCAGGGCGCCAACGGCAATACGCGCGAGGCGAAGATCCTCGGCGGTTTTAGGGGGATTATCGAGTCCAACCGCGATGAGATTGCCAAGAACTTCCCCAAAGTGATGCGCCGCGTGCAGGGATATAATCTCGACTCGTTCATTGACACCAGCCGCTGGAACCTCTCGGAGCTGATGGTCGGCAGCGAAGGGACGTTGGGGGTGTTTGTTGAGACGAAGCTCAATCTTGAACCGCTCCCGAAGAGCAAAGTCCTCTGCGTGGTACATTTCGCCGAGCTTCTCGGGGCTATCCGGGCCGTGGCGCCGATTCTGGAACACGGGCCATCGGCGATCGAGATCATAGACTCGGACGTGGTCGCCATGGCCCGCAAGAACCTCCACGTTGCGCCGCTGTGCGGGTTCCTGCAGGGCGATCCCGCGGCCATTCTGATCATAGAGTTCTTTGGGGACAGCAACGATGAGGTGGCACGCAAAGCGGAATCCTTTGCAGCAGACTTGGAGAAAAGCCAACTCGGCTACGCCTGGCCGATAATAGTCGAACCGTCCGAGCAGGCGAAAGTGTGGGCCGTCAGGAAAAACGGTCTCGGCCTCATGTTAGGCAAGAAGGGAAAACGCAAGCCCACAGCATTCATCGAGGATTGCTGCGTGCCCATCGACGTGCTTCCGGAGTATATCCGTCAGGTGCTGGAGTTCTGCAAGACGCGAGGCGTCCCCGTGGCGATGTACGCCCACGCCAGCGTTGGGACCATTCACGTTCGGCCGTTTCTGGATCTCAAGCAGCAGGAAGATATCGATAACTTAAAAGCCATTGCCGACTATGCGTTCGGACTGATCATAAAGTACGGCGGCTCCTGGAGCGGCGAGCACGGCGACGGACGCGTGCGAAGCCCGTATCTGGAGCGGTTTTTCGGCCGGCGAATCTATGATGCCTTCAGAGAGGTCAAGCAATTGTTTGACCCGGCGGGGCTGATGAATCCTGGGGTCATCGTTGATCCCGACCCGACAGATCAAAACCTTCGCTTCGGTACTGGATACAAAGTGCCGCAAATCACCACTCAGTACCACTACCGCGACTTCGGCTCTTTCCCCGCGGCGGTGGAAATGTGCACGGGCGTGGGGGCATGCCGCCAGAGTCTCGTTGGCAACATGTGCCCGAGTTACCGCCTGACACGCGACACGCAGCATTCCACCCGCGGCCGGGCCAATGCGATAAGACTGGCGATGAGCGGCCAGCTAGGCCCCGATGCCATGACCAGCGAGAGGCTTTACGACGTCATGAAGCTGTGCCTTGCCTGCAAGAGCTGTAAGTCGGAATGCCCCAGCAACGTCGACATTGCCCGGGTGAAGTGCGAGTTCCTCCAGATGTATTACGACGCTCATGGCGCCCCGCCGGAAGTAGAACTCGACCCACGCCGACAACTGCCCGCTCCCGCCGGCGAGACGTTTGCCGAGTGGTTCGCCAATCGCATCAGGTCCGCCCCTCGAGGCGACAGGAAGGTCGTGTTTTTCGACGACGCCCACACGAACGAGTACGACACTGCGGTAGGCGTTTCCGCCGTCGAACTGCTCGAATCGTGCGGTTATGAAGTTGTCCTTGCCCAGGCTGGCCGATCGCAGCAGGACAAGATATCCCGCGGATTCCTGCGAGAGGCAAAGCTCGAAGGCGAAAAGACCCTCCGCAATCTAGACGTCTTCATTCAGCAAGGGCTCAAAGTGGTTGTTTGCGAACCGTCCGCCGCCGCGGCTCTGACCGACGACCTGCCCGACCTGATCGACGACGAGCAGCTCGGCGAGAGGGTAAAGCAAAACGTAATGATGATCGATGTCTTCCTGGCGCAAGAGATCGAGGAAGGGAACCTGAATTGCGGGTTCACCTCGCCGTATGAGAAGGTCCTCATCCACGGCCATTGCCATCAGAAGTCCCTTTACGGCACCACGGCCATGAAGGAGTTGCTCGGGCGCGTGGACGGTGTTTCGGTGGACGAGATCGCTTCGGGCTGTTGCGGCCTGACCGAGTCGTTCGGCCACTCGAAGGACGAATATGAGATGTCGATGGCAATAGGTGCCCAGCGTGTCTTCCCGGCTATTCGAGGCCGCGAAGAAGGCGCCGCCGTTGTGGCCTGCGGGTTCAATTGCCGCCGCCAGATTGCAGATGGCACGGGAGTAAGAGCACTTCACTGGGTCGAAACAATCCGGGCCAAGCAATCTTAGAGCCCCTGCGACCTTGCTCAGCGGCTCTCCTCGCATCAGCCCAGCCGACGCCTCTGGGCATGCCGGATTTCGGGCAGGATCACGGCCCGACGCCAGGCAAGTGTCCGCTTCTTGGAGTCCGGGAATAGCTTGACGGTCCCCGAAACCGTAGTAGAATCATCCCAGAGGCCCACGGGCATGACAGTCGTGGACGAGCCTTCATTTTGGAAATGTCGCTTCAGAACGGTCGGGGCAGAGAAAGAAGGGACGAAGCCATGTGGCCCACGAACAGGCAATGGTTCCATAAAGTAATGTCGCCGTCAGCGGACCTGCTTTCGCGGCGCGCTCTTGCCCGCACGCTGATCCTCTCTGGGGTGGCTCTTTTGGCTTTCATCACCGGGGGGTGTCGTGCGCATCCGGGCAGTCTGGTCACGTTGATTGCGGGCGACGCCATCAATGACGCGGACGTGAAGGATCGCCGGAGCAAGTTGATGGGGCAGGACGAAACGGCAGCCGACAGTATGTTCGGTCCGCGATTGGAGACTCTCGTCGACGTCGAGAGACGGGGCGTGAGCATAATCTTCTATCCGGTCAAGCACGATCTATTCAAGAAATCTCGATACGTCGTGGAACTAGAGGCCGGGGTGATCGTGGTGTTTGCCAAAACGAAACTGAACATCGACGGCATCGAAGACCTCATCCACGATGCGAATTTGGAGAGGAAACTCATCGGTAAGACGCCAGCACAGTGTAGTCAGGACGGCGACCTTGGCGCGCCTTTGCGGACGCTCCGCAGCCGGGAGAAAGGCCAGTTGCTGCGCGTGTATGACATCGGGCACTGGACGGATTTTATGGGAGCACGTTACTGCCTACTGAGATTTGACAGCAGCGACCGCTGCCAGGGTGTCACGCTCATGGGCGTCAGTGCGTCAACAAGAAAGGACCCGATAAGGCGAGCGGCAGCGAATTCACCCTAAAACCGGGTCAGACCTTCGTACTGCCGCTGGATGCGGGCGTTGGGCGAGTTGCTGGCCGACGCCGCCCGCAACGTCGTCCCTCTGGCCGTCACCGCGACCGAGCCTGTCGAACGCCTCCGCACCTGGGCCGCCTGCCGATGTCTGCCCGCCGACCGGCCGGGCATCTACACGCGGCCGGCCCAAGCCAAGAGCGCTGGGCGACGCCGCGTCGCTCGGAGCAGCGCCGCCTGCAAGTAGGCCAGCCTATCGGTAATGGGCACGACCCGCGCGGATGGGATTTTCTGTCAAGAATTTTCAGTGATTCTTAATCTCTCGCGAATAGACTATCAGGCAAGGACCGCATTCACCGGCGAGCCGCTCAGCTTTCTCAGATGGACCGAGAAAGAGAATGCGGCCGCAATGCTTCGCCATTTGCTGTTGCCGGCCGTCCTCCCACGCAAGGAGCATCATGTACGTCTTCTTGGTGTACGTTGGCGATGATGATTATTGGAGACTGCTCCCCGCGCACTTGAACCGGTCGGCACCTGACAACGGGCACGTCAAGGCCCTGGCGTTTCCTCCTCTGGGCATCCAGACGCTCGCCCCAATCCTGCGTCAGCGTGGACACCAGGTGCGGATGTTTGACACGCGCCATCCTCAGATGAAAGCCGAGGACATCGCCGAGGCCGCGAAGTTGGAGCAGCCCGACGTGATCGCGCTCTCCTTCCTCTCGACAACGACGTACCCAGTGGCCAAGAGCCTGGCCGCGCGACTCAAGGCGGAGTTGCCGGGCATTTGCATCATCGTGGGCGGGCCGTTCGCCACGACGAGCGCGGACCGCATCCTGCGGGATTGCCCTGACATCGACTGTGTGGGCACGGGCGAGGGCGAAGAGCTTCTGCCTGATTATCTGGCCAACCTCGATGCCCCCGGCGCCGTGGCGGGGCTGGTCTGGCGCCACGGCGATGAGATCGTCCGGAACGTGCCTCGCCCGCTCATCGAGGATCTGGACCAGTATCCCTACCCGGATCGCACGAGCCTTCCGATCGACTACATCGAGTCGCTGCCCCTGGACGTGCCCGCGCCCCTCTCTCTGGACAAGTTCTGCACGATGCAGACCTCACGGGGATGCCCGCATGCGTGCGTCTACTGCGATATCCCGCCCCTGTCGAACCGTAGGTGGCGTTGCCGTTCCGCGGAGCATGTCCTGGGGGAGATGCAGCAACTCCACGACATGGGGTATCGCGCAATCAGTCTGACCGACGACCAGTTTCTGATCAACCGCAAGCGCATCACCGCAATCTGCGACGGCATCGCCCAACGCAAGCTGGCCCTCCGCTGGGGCTGTCAGGGACGCGTGGACTCCGCTGCGGTCGATCAACTTCCTGCGATGAAGAAGGCCGGCTGTGACTTCATAGCGTTCGGCGTGGAGGCGGGGGTGCAGAAGACCCTGGATCGCCTCCACAAGCGTCAGACGCTCAAACAGGTCGAACACGCCGTCCGCGAGGCGAAGCGCCATGGAATCCGGCGGGTACACGGGTTCTTCATCATCGGATGTCCAGACGAAAGCCCACAGGACATCAGGGAGAGCTTCCGTTTTGCGGCCCGCCTGCTGCTCGACACGTTCGGCTTCAATCGCCTGTGCGTCTACCGGGGAACACCGTTATGGCAGGAGTACCTCGATCGCGGGATCATTGACGACGAGCGAGACTGGCACAAATGGTTCAAGTGCTCCGACATCGACCCGACCGTCCTGCCGAGTGCCGAGGTGAACCGTCTGAGGACGAAAGGTTACGCAAAGCTGTTCGCCCGGCGCGCCTTCGAACGCCCGCTCCGGACCTACCGACTCCTGCGCTCCTTGAGCCGGGGCATGGGCCTGGCCGGTCTAATTGGCCTGCTCTACACCCCGTTCCGTCGGCGGACATCCAGCCGCAAACCCGAACTGCCGGCCGCGATGGTGGAACTGGGGCTCGATGCGCCCGTTAGGGACGTGACGGCCAAGGGGAGGTAACCCCCCACCCCCGCCGTCCCCCAGGAGGCCCTGACGCCCCATGACCACCCGACATCCGACAGGGCAACGGCACTTCCTCTATTGGACGGGCTTTCCCGAGCCCAGGGACCCGATCGGGGCTTGCCGTTCGGACCGGAATGGCCTGTTCCGACCGAAGCTACGAGAGTCCCTTGCCAGGAGCGCTACGAAATTGCCCCGCCCGCCCCGCGCCACGGTTTTGCCCCGCCCTTTACATTCATCCAGCCGGCAATGGCCACCAAGAAAAATCGCCATGGTGTCCAGGTCATGG
>CBFDDG010000294.1:0-6536 GCA_965603505.1 uncultured Phycisphaerae bacterium
CCGAAGAGAGAGCTGTCGCTGTTCGATTCCACGTCCATTATCGTCGGCATCATCATCGGCGCGGGCATCTACCAGATGGCGCCCGACATCGCCAAAGGCGCCGGCTCGGCCTGGGGCGTGCTGGCCCTCTGGATCGTCGGCGGGCTGCTCTCGCTGGCCGGGGCCCTGACCTATGCGGAATTGGCCACGGCGTATCCGAAAGAGGGCGGCGACTACGTGTATCTGACGAAGGCCTACGGTCCATGGGCCGGTTTCCTGTTCGGCTGGGGGCAACTCACTGTGATTCGCCCGGGCGACATCGCCGTGATGGCCTTTGCCTTCGCGACGTATGCCCGGGCGATCTACGATCCGCTCGCGGCACACCCGGGCGTCAGTCAAAGACTCTTCGCCGCCGTTCCCATTGTCATCCTGACGCTCATCAACATCGCCGGGGTCAAGCAGGGCAAGTGGACGCAGAATCTGCTGACCACCGTCAAGGCGCTGGGGCTGCTGGCCATCGTCGGTGTGGCCGTCGTCGCCCCTCGCAGCGCCGGCACAGCGCCGGAGGTCCATTCGCTGCCGTTGAGTCTGGCGCTGATTTTCGTGCTTTTCACCTACGGCGGCTGGAACGAGATGGCCTATGTCGCCGCCGAGGTAAAGGACCCCCGTCGGAATATCGTCCGGGCCCTCGTGGCCGGCACCGTCGCGGTGATTGCTCTCTATCTCCTGGTCAACGGCGCATTTCTCTACACATTGGGCTACAAGGGGCTGGCGGCTTCGGAAGCGGTGGCGAGCGAGAGCATCTCGACGGTCTTTCCGGTGGTGGGCTCCCGGCTGATCAGTACCCTGGTCTGCATCTCCGCGCTGGGGGCCGTCAACGGCCTGATCTTCACCGGGGCCCGCATCAGCTACGCCCTCGGGGAGGAACATCGGATCTTCCGGGTCCTGGGGCACTGGAACCCGCGGACCGGCACCCCGGTCTGGGCATTGGCCGTGCAAGGTCTCATCGCCCTGGGCCTGATCCTCGCCTTTGGCGGTTACATCGACGCCATTCTCTACACGGCCGCCGCCGTATACGCCTTCTACCTGGGCACGTCGCTTTCGGTGATCGTACTTCGCTTCAAGGATCGCGGCGTGGAGCGGCCGTACAGGGTCACCGGTTACCCCCTCCCGCCGTTGATCTTCAGCGGGGTCTGTGCCTTTCTCATCTACAGCTCGCTCACTTACGCCAAGGCGGCCAAGCCCAGAAGCCTCGTCGTCCTCGTAGTCATGCTTGTGACCGGGATAATCCTATATCTGCTGACCGACGCCCGCAGACGTCCGAAGAATAAACGGTAGGAACCGGGCCGTCGTCCTCTCTCGCCCTGGCGGCTCCGCGCCGGCGCCCGCAAAGGGCTACACGTTTTGGGACCGGCATCGCTCCATCAAAGGGCCAAATTATTCTTCGTCCCTGCAATAAACAGCACGAAAACGCCGTCTGTTATTGTGATCTAATAACGACAATCCCATGCAACCAGACGCCCATGCGTCGTCATAGATGAGTGGCCACCTTGGCCACTCATCGCTTTTTGCGCGCAAAAAAAAGGCTCCAGGTTTGCATGGAGCGGTCTGCAGCACTTCTGATTTTCCCGGCGGAAAGCCGTATTACTGGCAATCGCTGGGCAGATACACGGACTCGGCGGGGATGTCGAACTTCCTGCACAGGACCTCCAACAACATCTCCAGGCGTTTGAGCTGGTAATCCGTGGGCAGGGTTCTTACGCCGTCCCCGATCAGGCAGATGCGAATCGTCTTATCCGTGCCCTGCCAGGTCCGGTCGGGCCGGATGGACCACTGTTTCTGCCAGTTCTGCGCGGGCTCGATCTCGCCGTCGCCGCCGCCCAGGCCGTTGCAGATCAGGAAATGAGAATTCTGGGCCACGGCCCCGGAAGGATTCTGAAGACTGCCGCCCTGTGTCCCGCTGAAGAAGATCTCGATGCCGTTCCAGCGATGGGGAGACTGACAGGCCTTCGATCGGACGGCCTGATCCACGGAGGTCAGCCGATAGTAGGCGGATAAGCAGAAAGGACCGGCCGAAGGAGGATTGTTGCCAAGGGCCATCAGCACGAACGCTCCCACCGTCATGGAAACCAACAGTGCCGCTAAAACCTTGACTACCCTTGGCTGGTTCGACATAGATACTCGTCCACTCCCACCCTGCGGCCCACAGACCTGCACCCCACGTCTTGCCATAAAGGATATTGCAGCGGAGCGCGTTTCTTATACCCTACTACATCGGCAGTTGTCAGTATGCTCCTGTAAATTTTACGAAAAAATCCCTTCCCTGCGCACGACTTTTTGCGGCGCGACGTGCAGCGAGTGACATAATACAACGGGCTCTTCGCACTGTGGGGTTAGCTGTGTTTGGATCCGTCATTGGTCTTGATGAACGGCTTGACGGGGGCGTCGAGTCCGGCTATATTCACACGTCTTATAACGCCGACCCTTCGAATGGATGATGGATGCTGAGCCGCTCGCTGCGTCAGGCAGCCAATCATCAAGGCCCGAGTGCGGTCTGCGAGCAGAAAGGAGAACGACGGTGTCACAGTGGCGAGCTTTATCGGCGGAGGAAATCGCGCAGCTCTCGCAGCAGGGCTGCACCTGTACCGACTGGTCCCGCGTGCAGGTGGTCGACGGCTTCCGCGCGAACCGCGTCCGGACGACACAGTTCTCCGGTGAGATACGATTGGGAATGTTCGAGAAGGAGGTGTCCTTCTTCGGCGGTGTCACCAAGCCCGCCGGCATCAGCCATGCCACGATTCATAACTGTACGATCGGCAACAACGTCTATATCAGCGCGGTCCGAAATTACATTGCCAACTACGTCATCGAAGACGATGCGGTCATCGACAACATCGACCTGCTGGCGGTCGAGGCCGAAAGCTCGTTCGGGAACGGGACGGAAGTCTCCGTGGTCAACGAAGCGGGAGGCCGGGAGATCCCGATCTACGATCACCTCTCGGCGCATACGGCCTACGTGCTCGTGTTCTATCGGCATCGGCCGAAGGTCATCGAGAGGCTCAAGGCGATGATCGACGGCTACACGGCGTCCGTCCGCTCGAACATGGGCCTTGTGGCCAAGGGCGCGCGGATCATCAATTCCCGGCTCCTCAAGAACGTCAAGATCGGCCCGGCCGCATCCGTCGAGGGCGTCAATCGGCTGGAGAACGGATCCGTCAATAGCTGTGTTGGGGACCCCGTCTATATCGGACCCGGCGTCTACGCCGAGAATTTCATCGTGTGCAGCGGCTCGAAGATCACCGACGGCACGATCATTTCTCACTGCTTCGTCGGTCAGGGCTGTGTCCTGGCGAAGGAGTACTCGGCGGAGCAGTCCGCCTTCTTCGCCAACTGCGGCGGCTTTCACGGGGAGGCTTGCGCCATCTTTGCCGGGCCGTACACCGTCACGCACCACAAGTCCACACTCCTGATCGCCGGCCTGTTCTCCTTCCTCAACGCCGGCAGCGGCACCAACCAGAGCAACCACATGTACAAGCTCGGGCCCGTCCATCAGGGCGTCGTCGAACGCGGGTCCAAGACCGGAAGCGATTCCTATATGCTCTGGCCCGCCAAGGTCGGGGCGTTCACCGTGGTCATGGGCCGGCATTACCGAAACTCCGACACCTCGGACCTGCCGTTCTCGTACCTGGTCGAGCATGAGGATGAGAGCGTGCTGGCGCCGGGCGTGAACCTGCGAAGCGTCGGGACCGTCCGCGACGCCCGCAAGTGGCCGCAGCGAGACCGACGCAGGGACCCGAAAAAGCTCGACCACATCAATTTCAAGCTGCTTAGCCCCTACACGATCCAAAAGATGATCAACGGCCGGGACCTGCTGCTCAAGCTCAAGGCCGCCGCCGGGCCGACCTCCGATTATTTCATCTACCACAGCGTCAAGATCCCGAGCCACTCGCTGGAGCGAGGCATCGCGCTGTACCAGCTCGGCATCGACAAGTACATCGGCAACTGCCTCATCAAGCGGCTGGAGAACCGGCAACTCCAGGGCTTACATGATCTCCGCGCCGCGCTGCGACCCGATACTGACATCAGCCCCGGCAAATGGTGCGACTTAGCGGGCATGTTCGCCCCCGAACACACCATTGAACGACTGCTGGACGACGTGGAAAGCGACGCGATCAACTCGCTCGAGGACCTCGATGCGAGGTTTGCCTCCATCCACGAAAACTACGCGCGGTATGAGTGGGCGTGGGCGGTCGATGTCCTGCAGAAACAGTTGCACAAAACGATTGATGAGATCACCGCAGCGGATGTCGTGGAGACGACGAACCGATGGAAGAGGGCTGTGGTGGATCTCGATGAGCTGTTCTACGCCGACGCGAAGAAGGAATTCGCCGCGACGGCCCAGATCGGATTCGGCGTGGACGGGGATGAATGGACCAAGGAGTGCGATTTTGCGGCCGTCCGCGGCACGTTCGAGTCCGACCGGTTCGTCGCCGAGATTCGCAAGCACATCGAAACCAAAACGGAACTCGGCAATGAGCTGCTGAGTCGAATGGAGCCCTTGCAGGCCGGTACGTAAAAGGGTTTCCTGAGAAAGGACAGGCGTCATGAGAGTCATCATTCAGCCGGATTATGAGAAGATCTCCCAATGGGCGGCGCACTACGTCGCGCGAAAGATCCTGGACTTCGGACCCGGTCCGGACAAGCCGTTCGTCCTTGGTTTGCCGACGGGCTCCTCGCCGATCGGGATGTACAACGAGCTGGCCGCGCTGAACAAGGCGGGCAAGCTGTCCTTCAAACACGTCATCACATTCAACATGGACGAATATGTCGGCCTGCCGAAGGACCATCCGGAGAGCTATTACTCCTTCATGTGGAGGCACCTCTTCAGCCGCATCGACATCCCCAAAAGCAGCGCGAACATCCTCAACGGCAATGCCTCCGACCTCGACGCCGAATGCACCGAGTACGAGCAGCGAATCAAGCGGGCCGGCGGCATTCGCCTGTTCGTGGGAGGCATCGGCGCCGACGGGCACATCGCGTTCAATGAGCCCGGCTCCTCGCTGGCCTCGCGCACCCGCGTCGTGAGGCTGACCTCGGATACGCGGATCGTCAACTCCCGATTCTTCGAGAACGACCCGAACAAAGTTCCCGAGACGGCGCTCAGCGTCGGCGTGGGAACGGTCATGGACGCCGACGAGGTGCTGATCATCGTCAACGGGCCCAACAAGGCCAGGGCGCTGCGACATGCCATCGAGGAAGGCGTCAACCACATGTGGACGATCAGCGCCCTGCAGATGCACCCAAACGGCATCATCGTCTGCGACGACGAGGCCACGCTCGAGTTGAAGGTCGGCACGGCGCGATACTTCAAGGACGTCGAGGGCCCGAATCTCGATCCGGCAACCCTGCTGCGATGAATCGTCCGAGAGCAACAATGCCTGATGCATAAAGAAAACAGGGGATCTCACTGTTGTGAAATCCCCTGTTCACCATGCGTTTGGAAGCGGCCAGTCGTCCCGTCTCTTACCCCTGATTGGGCTCGGCGGGGGCCGTAATCACCGGCGGGCTCGCCTGCGGTGTGCTGCCGTCGGCAAACACGATCTTGGCGCCGTCTCGGAGAGTCTCGAGGTACGCCTTCATCACCTCGGCCTTCTTCTGCCGGCTCAACTTCTCCGTGATACCGTCCTTGGCCTCCTCGAAGGTGGTCGTGCTCGCGTCGGTGTGCTCGGTCACCTTGATGATATGGTAGCCGAACTGCGTCTCGACGACATCGCTGAGTTCGCCGGCCTTGAGGGCAAAAGCGGCCTCCTCGAACGGCTTGACCATCCGGCCCCGCGTGAACTGGCCGAGGTCCCCGCCCCGCGCCTTCGATGGACAGCTCGAATGTTCCTTCGCCAGGGCCGCGAAATCCCCACCATCCTTGAGTTCCTTCAGCAGCTCGTCGGCCTTTTGCTTCGCCTGGGCCTTGACCTCGTTCGGATCGGCGTTCGGGTCGGTCGGCTTCGTGGACAGCAGAATATGGCTGGCCTGCACCTGCTCAGGCACCTCGAATTCCTTTGGATTCTCGTCGTAGTACTTCTTTACCTCCTCTTCGGAGACACCGATCTCGGCCCCTTTCTTGGCCGCCAGGAGCTTTTCATACGTCATGCCCCTCAGCCTGTAGTCCTTCTGAGCTTCGAAATCGCCGCCCTGCGCGAGTACGATCGCCTTGTACTGCTCGATGGTCATCGGAGTGTCCAAGGCGCCGAGCTGCTTGCCGATATCCGTGACGACCTCCTCCTCGGTCACCTTGATTTGTGCGGCTTTGACCTGCTCATCCAGCAGTCGCTCGTTGATCAGGCGGTCCGTGAGCGCCTTCTGGAGCATTTTCGTCTGCTGGGCGGCCAGTTCGGGCGACTGTGCGGCGAGCTTGTCCAGTTTGGGTTTGAATTCCACATCGATGCGCTGCTGCACCTGGCCGGAGGTAATGGGCGCGCCGTTGACGGTGACGAGCACCTTGTCCGGCTGGGGCTCCACGGCAGCCTCTCCGGGCGTCTCGGCCGGCACATTGGCCTCCG
>CBFDDG010000295.1:0-6502 GCA_965603505.1 uncultured Phycisphaerae bacterium
GACTGCCCGAAGGCAGACCCCGCCGTAAGAACCGCCACCACCAGACAGAACACAATGCTTGCTCGTTTCATCATAGTACTCCTCTATTCTTCCCCCAGGTTATTTTGGGACAGACACGCCATCCGTCCGTTGTACACCATCCTCGCGCCTACTGACTTGGCCTTGGATCTTTGACTCCTACGCCAAGTATAGGAGTTCACCCATGCCGTCGTCAAGCCAAATCCCGGCGGGAGTCCGAAGTATGGGGATTTTTGTGGAGACAGGGGCTGTGAAACGGGCCGGTAGGCTCGCGCGGCGTCTCCTTTCGCAGGAGATGGTCGCATAGGGCCGCTACGTGGCATGGGTTGGCACGCGATTTGCCATTAGCCGGGTAACAGCAGGATGGAGCGAATTCTCCTTCGCTGGCGGCGGAAGAGGTAGGCGATGAAGTCGCCGGTAATGCGGTCCGGCGTGCTCTTGCCCTTCGTGACCACCCGCGCCATGAGCGTCTTCGTCGTTGGGTCCCACTCCAGATTGATTGCCCCGTGGACGTCCGGGGCCGTGCTGTGAATCTTGGCCCAGCCCGGGTTGCGTCCCGAGGTCTTCTGCCTTGCGACCGCGAGATGATACTCCGCCAAATGCCTGTCATTGGCGAGGGCTTCCCGCAGGCTCCCGCCGCGATAACATGTGACCTGAATCACGCTTTGCATGGTCGGGCCCTTTCTTCTCGCCGGCTAAGAGGTCTGCCGGCCCCATGTGTCGGCCTGCTCACCGTTCGCGTGCTGGCAACGGGCCGTGAATCGCCTGTGCAATGGCGCCAACGCCGGCGCTATGATGGCCGAAATCGTGACGGGAATCAACCGCCAGGACGTACAATTGCCGAAGTACGCCGCGGGAAGCTTTCGGGCGGTCAGGCTTCCAGGATCGCGGGGCAGCGGACGCGGAAGGTGGTGCCGTGCTCCGGCGTGCTGGTGAAGGAGGCGGTCGCCTTGAGGTATCTTTCGCTCAGCAGCCGGATGCTGTAGGTGCCGAGCCCCCGGCCGCGGCCCTTCGTTGAGAAGGAACGCTGGAAGATCTGAAGCTGCACCTCTCTCGGCATACTGCCTGGATTGTGGACCCATAACTCGATCGTATCATCCGTTGTGGTGCAGCCCACCGTGACGGTCTGGCCCGCACGGCTGGCCTCCAGCGCGTTCTTCACCATGTTGCACAGGACCCGCGACAGCAGCACGCGGTCGGTGACCACCTGGGCGTCCATGGACTGATCGTCCACGCGCAGGCGGCGATCGTGGGAGGCGGGATGCCGGCTGTACAGTGCGACGGCGTCCCGGAGCAGTTGCAGTGAGCTGACCGGTTCGGGCGTGAGGGTCAATTCGCCGGCCTCGGCCTTGATCAGGATTCGCTGCGTGTCGATCTCCTCGATCAGCTCACGGGACAGACGGCGAATCGCATCGGCATATTCCTCGATCTTTTCAGCACCGGCGTTCTGGAAGAAATCGGCGTACCAGGAGAGGCCGTAGGCCACGTTGTTGATGTCGTGCAGGAAGATGTGCTCAAGCGCGTGCCGCCGTTTTTCATCACAGATATCCAGGGCCGCAAAGATGGTGAAAGTCTCGCCGTCCATCGTGACCGGCGTCGTCCAGACCCGAAAGTCCATCGCCTCGCCGTTTGTCCGGGTGATCCGGCATTCCTGGACGTCGGCCGTGCCGCTCTGGCTGGTCAGGATGGCGTGCACGGCCCCGCACGTTCCGCAAAACTCCGTGGTGCCGCAGCCGCCTTCGGCTTCATCGGCGTGGACGCAGCCCAGCGCTTCGCCCGGGCGCCGCCCGAGGACATCGATCCCTCGCTGCTCCGTCGGCAGCAGCTCGATGAAGCGCTCATTGGCGAAGACGAGCTGCCTCTGTGCGTTGACCACCAGCAGAATGCACGGCACGGCGTCGGGCAGAACGCCCAGGAGTTTCTCACTCGTGAAGAGGCGGGCCTGCCGCTTGATCTCCTGCGCCGAGACGCGCTCGGCCGGGGCGAACTTCGTCGGCGGTTTCTTCTTCGTCATTCAGTGTGTCCTTGCCGGCGACTATGATCCCCACGAGCGCGAAACCTGACTGCCGGCGTTTCGGCCCGACCTCGGACGATGCATTCTGGCCGGGATCGAGCGAAAGGGCAAGAAGAAAGGGCCGCGAGCGTCCGTTGCGGCCCTTGTCAATCGCAGTCGTGTTGAGTTGTGCTTGCTTAGATTGTCCGGCGTCGGCGCAGCCAGCCAACTAGCCCCAGGCCAAGACCGCCAAGCACAACGCCGCCCGGAACCGGAATCGCCACGGGCGTCCCGTGCAGAATGAAACGGGCATTCGGGGTCGTGCCGTCCACATAGGAACTGTTGGTCGCGCTGAACAGGGTTGTATCGAGCATCGAATTGTACGTGAACATGTCGGTCACGCTCCACGCCGGGTCGATGCCCAGATACTCCGTTTCGCCGGTGTCCGTGCCCATGGTACTCCAGTCGCCCGGAATCAGGAGGTACAGGTCGAAGGTGTAACCATCCTCGCGCTGCTGCTGTCCTCCACCGCCCATGAATTCCAAGCCGTACAGGGGCCCCGACGTCAGTCGCGTCAGGTAACTGACCCCGCTGGGTTGCGCATCGCCGGTGGCTGCCGTCCGGTAGCTCGTGGTATTCTGCCCGGAGAGTTGGCCTCCATCGTTGAAGGTGATCGTTTGCTCGACCGTCGAAGGTCCGGTGAATCCGTACGAGGACGTAATGCTCGGGTCGGGACTGATCGCAAAATCGCTCCAGCCACTCTTCAATTGCCACTCGACGTCCGTGCTGTTACCCACTTGGTCGGCATACCACCCGCCCGTGATCACGTAGTACGCGGAAGCATCCGAGAACGTCAGATCCGAGAAATTCAGTTCGTATTCCGATGACCTGTACGACGGATGGACCGCCGCCTGAACGGGCAAGGCGAGGCCGGCGACGAGCAAACCTGCCATTAGCTTCCTCATCACCGCTCCGCTGTTGCCCCCAGACATTGTTGCCGCGCTTGCTATTCCCATAGCGTACCTCCTTGTCAAAAACCGCTTCGATCGAAGAACCGTACCATCTTGCATCCTGCCGGAGTCGACACCGGACACGAGACGACCGACCGCGAGGACGGCCCGCCCGACAGCGTGCGTGGTCTATGACGTTTTCTCACCTCCTTTCCCGGCGCGCACTGCGGCACCGCTTGATCCAAAGGGACCACGTGTCGTTCCCGCTGCTCATGAAACGTGTCTTCTTGCTCCCCATTCGCATCCGGCCTTACAAACCGGCGTGTCGAGCCGCCCGTAAGGCGACTCCATACCCTGACACGTCGAACCCAACCATTGGCGCCGCCCACCCTCCGGCGCGAAGGACCTCTACCGAACCATAGAATAGCCCGTCGGCGTCAAAGGTCAACACGGAAAACTGAGTATTTTTTGGGAGATTGTTATTCGTCTTCTGCCGGGTCCAGCGGCAGGCCGAATCCGACCCAAACAAACCGGTGTCCAATACGGATTCGGATACATCCTCGTGCCGCACGCAGTAGTCACCCTGGGGCGACGCTAAAGGACCTGTCCCGGGAAGATCGCACGTATTGGGCCACCGAGGCAAGGCACAAACGGGACCATCCGGTGCCTGCCCGCGAGGGCGCTGCGCCTCAGAGTTTGTCGGGGTCGAGGACGACGTGCTTGATGCTCTTCCGCAAATAGGTGTAGGTGATGTGAACGCGGCCGTCGGCGGTCTGGATGACGGCGGGGTAGGAATATTCGCCCGGCTTGTCTTCGAGGGTGAGAACGACGTTCCACTCTTTGCCATCGGAGGAAACGGCCACGTTCAGGGGCGTGCGGCCCCTCGGCGTGTTGTTGAACACCAGCAACTGCCGCCCGTCGCGGAGAGTCGCCGCGTCGATCCCCGAATTCGGGTTGGGCAGCGTCGTGGGAGACATCTCGCCCCACGTCCTGCCGCCGTCGGCCGACCAGCTTTGCGCGATGAAGCCCTTACGCCGGGTGCGACAGAGCATCTGGAGCCGGTTGTCCGGGTACGTCAGGATCGTCGGCTGAATCACCGCGATCTGGGCGGGGTCGTTCAGAGGGCCGATGACCTCCCAGTCGTCCGCATCCCTCGCGACCTCGACGTGCACGCGCCAGCCGGCATGCTCGCTGCTCGACGGGCACAGGATTCGCCCGTCGGCCAACTGGACGGGCTTATTCTTGATCGGCCCCATCACGGTTGGCGGCAGCCTTCTGCGAGCCGTCCACGTCCGGCCGTTGTCTTCGGAGACGATCATCTCGCCCCACCATGCGTCCGGCGTCGGCCCGACCTTGAAGAACAGCACCAGCGGCGCCCCCTTCGGCTGAAACAGCACGGGGTTCCAGCACGGGTACCGCTTCTGGGGCGACATCACGCCGTTGGCTACCTCCACGGGCCTGGACCACGCGCCGTTCTCGAGGCGCGACACCCAGATCCCGACGTCGTCCTCACCCTCATCGGCCCCGGCAAACCACGCGGCGACAATCTGCCCATCCGTCGTCTGCTCGATGGTCGAAGCATGGCATCCCGGCGTCGGCCGACCCTCCAACGGAAAAATCAGCCCCGCCTCCAGCACGGCATCCGGCAAACTTTGACTGGCGTCTGCTCCCATGGTCTCACACCCGCCGCCAAGAACGACGATCAATCCCAAAACCAATCTACATCCTCTCATCCTACACCTCACGCCGACCCGATGAGCCGGGCGGTTCAGCTTCGATCTGCCGTTGAACCAAGACTACGAGTGTTCCGATTTTCCTCCATAAGCCCTTGCCTGTAAAGAACTGCTCACCCATTTTCCGCCCTCTCGCCCACTGCGGGGTCCCTTGCTTCTGCGTTCAGCATGGTGCTTTTTGATTCATGTTGAGACTGACATTAAGCCGGGGGGCTATTCGAAAGCGATCAATCCTGGAAATGAAGGTGTAATCCCGGCCTAAACCGAAGGGGATTCCAAGAGCCAGTGCATCAGACCAATCGACAGCCAGGATCATCCAAGAAGGTCGGCTTTGCCGAAAATGCTCCCATACAGGGTCAACGGCGCCAAACGGCCATGGGGCGCTGGGACGCCAAGCGCATTGACAGTCCATGTTGCCCGTGTGTAAACTGGGGGTATTATGGTCGCCATCGTCGAACACAACCGGACGGCATTGGTTGCGCTGTGCAGGCGGTACAGAGTGGACCGCCTCTACCTGTTTGGATCGGCTGCGTCGGGCTGTTTCGACAGTCAGCGCAGCGATCTCGACTTTCTCGTCAGTTTTGTCGATCGCGAGCCAACCGGCGAATACGCCGACCGATATCTCGATTTCGCAGAGGGTCTGGAGCGACTTTTCGGCCGACCCGTGGATTTGGTGACCGAGCAATCGATTCGCAATCCGTATTTCCGGCGCGAGGTGGAATCGACGCGGCAACTCATCTATGAACGACCACACGAAGAAACTGTTGGTTGATGTCCTGGAATCCGGTCGGAGCGTTCGTGGCTGGTGCCGACATCGGACTTTCGCCGAGTACGAAGCGGACCGCCAGCTCCGGCGGGCCGTCGAACGGGAGTTTGAAATCATTGGCGAGGCGCTCCACCGCCTCGCGCGCCTCGATCCCGATACGGCCGGTCATATCGGTGAGCTGTCGCGCATCGTTGCCTTCCGCAATCGTATCATCCACGGCTACGACACGGTTGATGATGCGACTGTCTGGGGCATCGTGGATCGGCACTTGCCACAACTGCTTGCCAGAGTTGAGACGCTCCTGCAAGGGGGCGATGACCGCGGCCCATCATAGCGGAGCCGGAAACCTCGGGGCGATTGCAGGGGAGGGTACGTGTCGAGCGCGGAGGAGCAAGATCCCATTTTTTGGCACGCCAGGCCATCAAGAAGACTGAGTGTGGCCCTGGTGGCGCAGGATTCACCCCAGTAGGGTCCAAGACTCATCTGCCGGGATTGGCTTCGTCGCCGTCGGATTTGAGACGAAGATTGGCCGTCTCGTCCGGGGCTGAGATTGCTTCCTGCATGAACTGTCTTCGCAATCGTTGGGGTAGTGCTGTTAGCGGCTGGAAGTGGCTGGCCTCGTCGGCCTGGATCGTTCCTCGCTTCAGGAACGGGCGGTCGATGTCGCGGTGCAGGTCACAGTCAAACCTGATCAGGAATCCGGGCCCGCCAAATCCTACGATGTGGCTCAACCCCCAGGTGATGCCGCGTCCGTCCCCGTTGCAGGCGAAGGCGTCGGGGCAGAAGGGCCCGGCGGCGACCGGCGGTTGGACGATTGTCGCCTTCACTTCGAAATTCAGGCCGTCCGGCGCGTATTGCACGGTGTTCTTCTCGGGCCCGTCCTTGATAATGAGCGAGACGATCCCCTCCCTGTATGGAAAGAGGGTGGTTTCGTGGCCCGAGTTGGCAATCGGATTCAACGGGGATTTGACGAACGGCCCTTCAGGCCGGTCCGCGATGGCGACGCCGTGCATGCGGTGGTAGGTCCTCGGCTTGCCCGGGA
>CBFDDG010000296.1:0-6407 GCA_965603505.1 uncultured Phycisphaerae bacterium
GGCGAGGTCCTGACCCGCGATGAGATCCATCGCGTGGTTGAGCTCTGTGCGGCGTGCCATATTCGCAGGGTCCGTCTGACGGGGGGGGAACCGCTCATACGGGAGGATATTCTCGACATCGTACGAGCACTCGCCGGCATCCCGGGCATCGAGGATTTGTCGCTGACCACCAATGGCGTGCTCCTTGCGCCGGTCGCGGCGGAGCTGAAAGACGCCGGCTTGAAACGGGTCAACGTCAGCCTGGACGCGGCCGAGCCCGAGTGCTACGAACGGATGGCCGGCGAGGACCGGCTGGCGCAGGTGCTGGACGGTATCCACACGGCCGTGGAAGTCGGCTTGAATCCCGTGAGGATCAACTGCGTTGTGGTGGCCGATGTGAACCTGTCGCAGGTCCCGGCGCTTGCCGCGATGAGTGTCGCTCTGCCGGTGGCGGTCCGGTTCATCGAGTATTGCCCGACGACCCGGCTCACCGGGCCGGCCAGTTGCTTTGTGCCGAACCGGGAGGTTCGCGGAATCATTGAGTCGCGGTTCGGACCTCTGTCGGATCTCGTCGTGCCGGACACCGGGGGCCCGGCAACGTACTTCAAGATCACCGGTGCGGCTGGGGCCGTTGGTTTCATCAGCGGCCGGTCCTCTGCGTTCTGTCATCGCTGCACACGGCTGCGCCTGACCAGCGACGGCCGGATGATGCCGTGTCTTCACGCCGGGCGGCATTACGATGTGAGGCGTCTGCTCCGAAGCGGCGCCCCCGACGAGGCCATACTGAGTCTGATCGGAACCGTCCTTCAGGAGAAGAGCCGGTACACAAAGCTGACGGCGACCGCCGACGATTTCCTGATGCAGCAGATCGGAGGCTGAGATTGATGGAGAAATCCCGAGGCATGGTGGATGTTGGCGACAAGGAGATCACCGTACGGACGGCGAGGGCTGGCGGCTCGGTGCTTCTGGGTCCCGATGCGTTCGATGCTCTCAAACGGGGCGCGTGCCCCAAGGGCGATGTGCTGGCGACGGCGAAGGTGGCGGCGATTCAGGCCGTGAAATCGACGCCGGCCATGATCCCCATGTGCCATCCGATCCTCATTGAAGATATCGGGGTGGATTTTGCCCTGGATGAGGCGCAGAGGTGCGTTGATGTAACGGTGGCGGTCAAGTCGTCGGGCAAGACAGGCGTCGAGATGGAAGCCCTTTGCGGCGTGGCGGCGGCGTGCCTGACGATCTACGATATGCTCAAGTACACCGGCCGCGGCATGACCATCGAGAGAATCCGACTGCTGGAAAAGACGGGGGGACGCCGTGGCGACTACAAGAGGTCGGATTGAGGCCATATCGATTTCGCAGCGGAAGGGCGTGCCCAAGGTCAACGTGCCCGAGGCCGAATTGCGGGCCGACTTCGGCATCGTCGGCGATGTCCACGCCGGCGCCGGTCCCAGGCAGATCAGTCTGCTCGCCGCCGAATCGATCGACCGGCTGCGGGAGCAGGGGACGCCGGTCTCGCCGGGCGATTTCGCCGAGAACATCACGACCCGCGACGTGGACCTGGGGGCGTTGAAGGTCGGCGACAGGCTGCGGATCGGCGACGCCGTCGAGCTCGAGGTGACACAGCAGGGAAAGCAATGCCACGGGCGTTGCGCGATCTTTGCACGGCTGGGCGACTGCATCATGCCGCGGGAAGGCATGTTCGCACGGGTGATCCGCCCGGGTCGCATCCGCGTGGGAGACGTCATGGAGGTGGTCGATGATTAAAGTCTTCGTACTGACCGTCAGTGACCGTTGTGCGCGGGGCGAGCGCGAGGACATCAGCGGCCGGACCATCGAGGAGATGCTCCCTGCCGATACGTTTCAGGTCTGCGAGCGAAGAATCTCGCCGGACGACCGCGATACGGTCGCTGCCCGGCTTGTCGAGCTGGCCGAGGGCCGCGATGCGGACCTCGTGCTCACGACCGGGGGGACGGGCCTGGGGCCCCGGGACGTCACCCCTGAGGCCACAGCGTCGATCTGCGAGAGGACGGTCCCGGGGTTCGGCGAATTGATGAGGGCTGAAGGCTTCCGTAAGACTCCCAACGCCATGCTCTCGCGGGCCACGGCGGGGATTCTCAGGAATACGCTGATCGTCAATCTGCCCGGCAGCCCGCGTGCCGTTCGCGAGTGCCTGGAGGTGATTCTGCCGATCCTGCCGCACGCCGTCGAGATGATGCACGGCGGCGGGCACTGAGCAACCGGCAGCCCGCGAAGCCCAAAAAAAATCTCGGACCTTTCGATTTTCTTGTTGACACCAAATGGTATGCATAGCATAATATGTGAAGCATAGCATTTACGATTCCGAAGAATCAGGAGGTTGTTATGAGATTTGAGAGTCAGTTACTCAAGGGCGTCGCCCCGGTCGTGGTCCTGGAGATCCTCTCTCGCGGCCCGATGTACGGCTACGAGCTGAGCCAGGCGATCGAACAGCGAAGCGGGGACGTTCTGACGCTGGGCAAGGGGACGCTGTACCCGCTGCTCTACAACCTGGAGGCCAAGAAGCTGGTCAAGGCCAAGTGGGAGACGAGCGACTCGGGCCGCAAGAGACGCTACTATTCCATCACGGGCAAGGGCAAGGAACAGCTTGCCGGCCAGAAGCAGCAACTCAGGGAATTGTCCGAAGGGCTCCGCGTGGTGTTCGAGTGGACGCCGGCGTAGGCAGTGGCGTTCAGCCGTTGCCATGCACCCGGACCAAACGTGGCCGGGAACATTGCATCAAGAGCGACGTTTCGGAGGTTCCATCATGAAGCCAGAAGAGGAAAACCGAGAACGACATAACGGTTTGCCCGGTTGTGTGGCCGCTTTCCTTTCGGAGTTGATCAAGCACATGCGGTATCGGCGCCTGGTCCGTGAGGAGGTCAGGGCGGAGCTACAGTCGCATTTCGCCGAGGAGCTGCGCGCGTGCAAGTCGGAACAGGAAAAACAAAAGAAGGCCGAAGACGTGATCGCCGGCTTTGGCGACATCAAGCTGTTGGCGACATTGTTGCGCCGGGCGAAGAGGCGCTGTCGCCCGCCGTGGCAGACGGCCGTGGTGAGGACGGCGCAGGTCGCCGCCGTGTTGGCTGTCTGTTTCATTGTGTACGTGATCTGGTTTCTGGCCGGCAGGCCGGTCATCACGACGGACTACATTGCCCAGTTCAATCGTCTGGTTCGTCCTCCTGCCGATGAGAGTCTCAACGCAGCACCCTTCTACACCCGTGCCGCTGAGATGCTTAAGGAGCCGCCAGCCGACATCGCTGAATTGCTCAAGAGCGAACACGGCGACCTCAGCGCCGAGCAGAAGCAGCGTTTGACGGCGTGGCTCACCGAGAAGCAGGAGATCTTCGACTTGGTCGCCGAAGGCGCGCAGAAGCCGCACTACTGGCGCACCTACGAGGGCAACGAAGGAATGATTTCCGTTCTCCTTCCCCATGTCAGGAGCTACCGGCACCTGAGTCGCGCCTTGGGCCACAGGGCAGGACTTCTTGCCGAAGAAGAGCGCCAGGAAGATGCTCTGGCCACAATCCAGGTGTGCTATCGACACGGCCGACATCTCCGCGCAGGCAACAAGACCCTGGTGGAACAGATCGTTGGAATGACGGCGGAAAACGTCGCGATCGACGCGATGCTCGGCGTTCTCAGCGGGAACCCCCTGGGGCCGGCACGATTGGCGGCGCTCCAGAAGGAACTCGAGGGACTCTTCGTCGACGAGGATTTTGCCGTGCGGGTGGAAGGCGAGAAACTCGGGATCTACGACGAGATCCAGCGGTGTTTTACCGCAGGCCGGTTGGGGGGTGAGCATCTGTACCCTCGTCGGCTGGCGTCGCTCGGCATAGGCGATGGGCAGGGCGAAGCCGTCGTGTTCGATCTTATGGCCACGCCCCGACATTGGGGGACGGTTGCGAGGATCCTGTTTGTCCATCCTGACAAGGCCCAGACCCGAGCGACGATCGATCGTGCGTATGATGTCTGGGCCAACTGGCTGCGCAAGACGCCCGCTCAGCTCCGAGACGAGGGGATCCACATCAACGACGAGATGGAGAGGACGGTCAAAGGCAATCTCCTCCTGGAAATCATGGTGCCGGCACTCGGACGAGTTCACGAGCTTTCCTACATGACGAAGGTCCGGTTTGACGCGGCGCTGGCGATCGTCTCGCTGCTGAGGTACGAAGCGGAAAAGGGGCGGTATCCGGAAAACCTTGACGAACTCGTCGCGGCCGGTTACCTCGAGCGCCTGCCGCTGGACCCGTGGAGCGCTGCGCCATTGACGTACCGGCGAACGGGCGAGGATTTTCTGCTGTACGGCTGGGGGGAGAATTTCACCGATGACGGCGGGCGTCCAGGCACCGACAGGCACGGCGACCTCAAGCGATGGTGGGCCGGCAACGGCGACTGGGTCTTCTGGCCCGTTGCGCAGGGCGACAGCTAATGCGTCGCCCGCGCTGGAATTGTGCGTAATCCTCGAAGCCGACCGTCGGCCATCCTACTCAGGGCGATTTCGCCGATGCGCGCCCTGTCCCCTCAACATCACAGCCGCCTTGAGAGCAGCCGACCGATAGGGAGGTTGAACATCCCGGCGGACTTGGGAAACCCTTGAAACTCGCTGCTTCGCACCCTAAGATACGTCCACTACTGTGCACACCAGCCGTATTGGCGGGCTCAGGCCCAGCCTGTGGCTGTGCTTTCACACTGTCTCTGTATGGAGGTCGCAATGAGTAGCGGAAGATGTCCTTTGCATTGTCACGTTCGTAACTGCGTCAGTCGGCGCGGCTTCCTCAAGGGTTCCACGGCGGTTCTGGCCGGCTATCCACTTCTGGCCGCTGGCTCGTCGCGGGCGGGGCAACACAGCTCCGTCCAACCGATCCGCCAGTGCGGGCCCGCTGCGAAGTACAGGCCCACACTGTGGGCGGCGTTCGTGAGGCGGGAAGAAGAGTATGGCATGTTGTGGCCGGGAGCGGTGTACGATGGCGAGGCCGCCCGCCGCATGTATACCGACAAGATGGCCCAGACGGCTGCACAGCTCGGGGCCGAGTTTACGCTGCGGGATAAGCCCATCTACAGTCTGGCCGAGGGGCAAGACTGGGTCGCGCAGGCGGAGGCGGCGAAAGCTGACGGCTTGTTCCTGGTTATGCTCGACCGGCAGAAGCATGCCTGGCCGACGGCGGCAAAGGTTGCCCGGAGCGAAATCCCGTCGATCATCTACTCGCCGTTGGGCTCCTCCTTTACCACCAATACGATCCATCTGGCCGGCACGTCCGGATGCGTGATCTACTCGACGGACGATTTCCGTCAAGCGGCCTATGGGATGAAGATGCTCTGTGCGGCGGCCAAAATGCGCCGGACCCGCTGCGTCGTGATTCGCGGGAACAAGCGGCGTGATGCGACGCTGGCGGATACCGGCATCATGTTGCGGCACATTCCCGCTTCGACCTTCATCGAGGAGTACCGCAGGACGCCGGATAGTGAGGCAATCCTTTCGATGGCGGATGAGTATATGCGCCTCGCCCGGCGTCGAATCGACGCCACCCGGCAGGATGTCATCAATGGGCTCAAGAGCTACTACGTTGCCGGCCGCATCCTCGAACGCGAGGGCGGCGACGCGATCACGATGGACTGCCTCGGGGCCCTTGGCAAGATCGACGTGAGTCTGCCGTGCATTGCGTGGTCGCGGATGAACGACGACGGCATCCCGGCTGCCTGCGAAGCCGATACCGGGGCGGTGGCCTCGCTCGTGATGACGCATTACCTGTTCGACCGGCCGGGCTTCCAGCAGGACCCCGTCGCCGACACCGCCGACGACACAATCATCGGGGCCCACTGCTCGTGTCCCACGCGACTGAACGGGTACAGCGAATCGCCCGAACCGTTCGATATCAAACATCACCACGGCAATCGCGACGCCGTGCCGAGGACCATCTGGCGCAAAGGTCAGCGTGTCACCAGCATCGATCTGCTGCCCGGCAGCGCCGCGGAACCTTCGACCGTGCTCGTTTCGGCCGGCGCGGTGGTCGAGAATAAGGAAGTCCCGCCGAGCGGCGGCTGCGTCGTTTCGGTAAAGGTGAAATTCGATGGCGACCAGGAGGTGCTGACCTTCCCGGGCTTTCACCAGATCTTCTTCTATGGCGATTACGAGCACCAGGTGAGAGATTTCTGCCAGCTCTGCGGCTTCAAGGCTCAGGTGGTGTGATCATGTCCACGGAGGAAAACAAGCGGCTCGTTCGGCGTTACATCGAAGAAGTCGTGAATACGGGCGACGTCGAACGTTTGGCCGAGTTCATCGCGCCGGACTATACGGAGGTCTACAACAATGTGCGACACGCCTCGGGGCTCGAAGGGGCGAAGGAACACATTCTTGGCAGCCGCCGGACGTATGAAGATCTCCATCTGACCGTCGAGCAGCAGATCGCCGA
>CBFDDG010000297.1:0-6362 GCA_965603505.1 uncultured Phycisphaerae bacterium
AATGGAGGCGGGGGGATTCGAACCCCCGTCCCGTGATGTTTCAAGACAAGCATCTACGTGCGTAGTCGCTCGATTGAGATTTCGCGTCACCGAGCGCCGAACGACAGGCTCTCGGATCGGCTATTCCGGTGCATCTCGCCTCCGTCGGCCCGGACGACCGACGAAGACCAGCCCGCTGATTGGCGCCCTTGCCGGACCCGCAGGCAGAAATCCGACAGGACGGGCCGCGCTATTTACGCAGCCATGGCATACTGGTAGTTGCCATTTAGGTTTAAGGTACCGGATGATTAACCAGGCCAACCGGTGTCCTGGGCACGCAGCTTATCCATCGACCATCCGGTCGAAGCCATTCGCCCCCGTATTCACTTGTCAAAAAGAACCGAGACCTAAGCGGACCATTGCCTCAATCCGCCGCGTCTCTCAGTATACGCTTAGTTGACTTCTTTTGCTTTCCTTTTATTGGTTTCCCTGCCGGTTTTGCCTTCGGTGGCGTCTGGACGATCCGAAAAACCGGCATGGTTAATGGAGGCAGACCCATACGGCCGATCATGTTCTGGACAAACTCTCGCCAGTACGGCCATGCGTTGTAAATGCCGTTGAGATTGGCGAACTGCTTGAAACCTTCCCGCGTCAGTCCTTCAAAGCTCTCTATCCGGTAAGTCAGGACGAAGGAAGCGTCAATTGTCATCGCTGGCTCCCGACTCTTCTTTTCAACGATGGCTTCAAAATGGAACTTCGCGATAACAACGATGAATCCATGGTCCTTGTCGAGTTGTACATCCGTTGACGTAGCGATGTTGTAGCTCTTCTTACCCGCCGTAGCGACCGGTTTCTGGTCGCACTTACAGTTTATCAAGCGGACATCTCGGATTTGGACGCGGCCAGACACGAGCAAGCCGGGGCTGATGGGCTTTTTCCTCTCTCGCTTTAGAACCTTCTTCTTTGCCGCCATAGTCTATGCCGCCCTAGCCAATTCATTCGTTACCTGTTCCTGGACTGCCTCATAGTTCGACGACACCGGTACAGAACCGCCGACAAAAGTCCAGTCATCCTGCGTGGCCGACGTTGTGCTTTTAAGAATGCCATCGAGTTCGGATTCTATTGGCACCGCGGTGACTTCCAGTTTTGTCCCAAGCACAAACAGAAGGTCAGCGATGGTGGTCAGTCGCATATTGTGATCACCGCTGAGAAGTTGGGTGATGTTACTCTTGCTGACACCAGCCATCCTCGAAAGTTCTGCTTTGCTGATGCCCTTTTCTTCCATGGCCTTGCAGATTGCCTCCGTCACCTCAAAGATGAGGTCCTCACGAAAGTACAGTTTCTGCCCTTCACGGTCGGACAACAGTCTTTCTATGAAGTTGTCTCCCATAGTTACTACTCCCTGTTTGCGTGTTCAAGCCATAGGTGAAAGGTGTTCACTCATTATCGTTTCAGCCCGTAGAATCTCCCTGAGCGGCGTCTTACCAGTCTGCTTGTTGAAGCCATGTGTTAGATACCATGTCCTGCCTTGCTGGAAGCAGAGAATGCGTATTCCTGGGTGCACCTTGAATTCGTAGATCTTGCCGCTCGTGCCACCCAGCTTCCTGAATTTCTCTGGGTTCGATATTCTCATGACTTGTGCGATCTTGACAAACGATTTCGCCAACTTTGCCAAGTCGTCCTGCTCCAGGCTGTCAATATAATCCTTGGCCGGTTTCTTACCATTCGCACGATGCGCATAAGCTACGCTTGCGCAAGGTCCACTGACTAATGGATCACACTCGAAATCTATTACAGGTTGCTTCGACATTTGTTCGTCACTGGTTTAATTATAACTTAACTTCTTACCCAGTCAACGATGTTTTTGCGAAAATGTCCGCATTTTTCTCGCATTTACTATGGACCCACACCAAAGCCCCATAACCCCCAATATGTATGGGTCCACGAGAAGAAGTCAAGCACATAATGGGTCTCAGGAGGATATCCGTCCTGTTAGTGGCGAAAAGAGCCTTTACGTTGGAAGTTCCTCTGGGGTGTCTCGTGCCTCTTAGCGGCGGACGTAGACGCTGTAGACATACTGAACGGCTTTTCTCTGGCCCGGGTCCAGTTCGAGGGTCCACGTCAGCTTTGAAAGCCCGTTCATTCGCCGAAGCCCGGTGGCCTGCTTCTCGATTTCGGCCTTCGGGTCCATCGACTCGACTTCGCCGGAGAGCATCTTCGTGATCTCCAGGGTGATGGCTTTGTCCTGGAAATTGCCGGCCGACAGCTCGCCCTGCACGGTCACGAGGTCGTAGTGGTAGCCGTAGAGTTGGGCGGCATCGCGTTTTCGATCGGTCTCGAACTCCCGTTGCTCGGCCTTGACGCCAACCGCCTGCGTGATGCGCAGCGTGTTTTCTGCTCCAGACGGCGTGTAACTGAGCGTGTCCTGGCCGAGAATGATGCCCTCTTTCATCGTCTGGCCCGGCGCTGTGGTCCAGGGAACCTTGGTTGTGTTGGTCAGGCGGATACTGTGCCAGACCACTTGCTGGTCCTCCGCATTGCCCCCGTCTTGGCCTCTGTATCGGGACTGACCGTCCTCATCGACGTAGTCGGGTATGTCCCATTGGTAGATGTGCACGTATGGGACCGTCTCCGTGAAGAGGGGGATGTACGCGACTTCATTTGTGCCGAGGTGGATCGGGCCGGCCGGGTAGAGGAACAGGTCCTCGGCGATCGTGCCCGCGTCGGCCGCCCCGTATGCCGGCATGGCGCCCTGCTCCCTCATGTCGCCGTATCGGACACTCTGCGTCATCACGTTGGACATGATATCGGCCCGGCCTCGCTCGCTTTGCCCTCTGACAAGAGCCTGCAGGAACTGTGCGAGATTCTCCTTCAACGCAATTGGGCTGGCGGTGTCGGCAAACTGCAGATGGGGGAACCCGGTGACCAGTTGCGCATCCACGTCCTTGAGCTCGCACGCGTCGTTGACGATCACGGCTTTAGCCGAAAGGTGCGCCATCCGGCCATCGGTGATATCCACCAGGTAGCTCGGCGCCCAGGTGAGACCCTTGCCGAGGTAGCTGATGGTTAGCTTCTGTCCGGGGGCCGGGCTTTTCAAACGGACGTGCAGTGCGACGGATTGGCCCGGTTCGGTGAACTGCCGGTCCGCCTTGCCATCCACAAAGGTTACCTGGGTGACGGCATTGAGATTCACCGACAACTCTCCGCCCTCCGTCTCAAGCGTGATCAGGCCAATCCCCTGCCATGCCGGGACGTAGCTCCTTTCGATTTCTCGAGCGCCGGGCTGATAGGGGTTTCGCACGGGAGGGTGCCGTCCCTGGGCAACGTGCGTAATGGCCCCGGTGATCTCCTTGTCGCCGATGGCGAGCCGGACTTGCCTGCCGACGTTGGCTTTCAGAATCTCCGGGACCGTGACAGCCTCTGCGATCCGCTCCGCATCGACCTGCCGGGCGACGATGTTCGCCAGCGGAAGGCTCGGCGCGTAGGAGACCCAGAAGGTGCCGTGAGACGGCGCGGTCGGCAAGGCGACTTCGAAGGAGGTCTCGTCAGCCGGACACTCGATCCGTCCCACAAAAAAGCCGAGCCCGTTCTTGAACAGGGAAACATGCTGGAGATCGAGCGGTTGGGGGGCGGGCGCCGCTTGGGAGGTGGTCCGCTCCGACAGTAGAATGGACACGCTTGTGACGATCAGTATACTCAGTTTGTACGTGGTTCGTTTCATGGCACGGGTTCCTCTCATTCGATTCATCGGCTCTCACCATACGTTCGTGGAAGGCCACCCGACGTCGACCTCAGCAAAAGGCCTGTCCACACACCACAAAGGATACGACACGCAGGCAGTGGACCGAAGTAAAATGCGTGTAAAAAGTCTTGAATGCAGGATCGTGCGGCTATCGTGCAGTCTACCAAGCCGGGGCAGCGGGACCGGTCGCGGGCGGGCGGCTCAATCTGAGCTTCTCGGTCCGCCGATGCGATCTCACCGGCACATGGCCATTTACGTTCTGCCAGGATTGAAGGCTCTGTGCTGTCCTGGAGCAGGGCCCTTTTTCGCTGGCGAACGCCGGTGGAATGGGCTATCCTGATTCCCGATCGGCGAAGGAGTAGTGCTATGTCTGATTTGAGCAAATCGAGCAACGACCTTCTTCCAGGAATCTTTCTCGGCGTGCTTCTCGTCTGCATGCCGGCACTCACGGCGTTCGCGGGCGAGGCGCCGTCTGAGGATTTTCGCGCGACGGGCGAATTCCACATCGAAGGGGACGGCATCACGAAGCTGACGCTGGAAAGCGAGCAGGGCCAACACAGTCAGTTCCGTGCGCCCGGTGCGGTTATCACGATGCCTGCCGGCAAGTACCGGTTGTACGAGGTCGGGCTCGAGGGCGGTTACACGTGCTGGCCTCACCTGGTGCCCAAGGAGCAGTGGATCACCGTCGCGCCCGGCCGAGTCACGACATTGAAGGTCGGGGCGCCGCTTCGGCAGGTCGTGCAGGTGGAACGTCGCGCCCGGTCAATGATCCTCAACTACGAACTGCGAGGCCGAGGCGGCGAAAGATATGCACCGGACAGTACTGCCGAGCCTCCGACGTTTGTTGTGTACAAGGGCGAACGCAAGGTGGCCTCCGGCGATTTCGAGTATGGCTGAGGCGGGACATGCTCGTACTCGTGGCGAGTACCTATCAGCGCATACGGCGAGTTGAGAATCATTCCATCCGGCGATCTGGGAGGCCTGGGCCCGACTGAAGGCGAGCCGACCCTCTGCACGTGGCACTGGTATTACTGCGTTCCCGGCATGGCCCTGTGGATCGTGCTGGTCCTCGCGATGGCTGTACCGAGAGCGAACCGCATGCGGGGTGTTTTGCTCATCCTCGTGCCCGTGGTTGGCGTGTACTTGGTCTGGCTCGGTGTCGCAAGGTTTCTGCCGTTCGATGCGTCGGAAAACGAAGTCTTCGCAATGCTCGTGCTGTCCCTGGCGGTTGGGAGCGCTTCCCTGTGGCTGCTGGGACATCTGTTTGCAGATGGTTCCTGGCTCAAGACGTTGATCGGCGCTCTGGCCGTCGTCGTCGGGGTGAGCTTCGTGGGAACGCTGTCCTTCGGTCTCGGTCTCGGCGGCGAGACGGCTCAGTATGTCTTTCTGCTGAGCATTCTGATGGCGGCGACCGTGCTGGGATACGCGCTGGCGGGATGGAGACTCCGGGGGCGATGCAGGCCCTTGCGGCTCGTCGTGCTATTGAGCCTCGGGACAATAGCCACGACGGTCGCCGGCATGTTTCTTCTGTTCGCCGTTTGGTCTACGTTCTCCGGCGAGTGGCCGGGCATGGTCGTTCGCATCGTGATCTTCGTCGTCATCTCAGGCCTGATCATAGGGACGTGCGTCGCGCTGATTTCCCTGCCGTTTGTGCTGGTCGGCCTGAGGAGTCCGCTGTTCCGGCCCCGTCTGCTGGCGTGCCTAAGGCTGCAAAGCGCTCCGGAGAATCCCGTCCCAGCCGCCTAGCGCGAGCAGCGGAGGCCAAGCGGACAGGATTGACAACACGGTGCCCGGCATGTTCTCATGATGCAACTACCCGCGCGTGTGGTTGCAATACGCGCTCAACAGAGGTTACGTGGATTTCGTTGGAGCAGAATGAAATGGTTGGAAATCTCAGCAGACGCAGCTTTCTCAGATCGGCCGGTGCGGGCCTGGCGACGGTGACTCTTGCGGGATGCAGTCAACTGTCGAGCCGAAACAAAGCGAAGGCGAGGGTGAAGAGGCCCAATATCATCTTCGTCCTGGCGGACGACCTGGGCTACGGCGATCTTGGCTGCTACGGTCAGAAACAGATCCGCACGCCGAACATTGACCGAATGGCGGAAGAGGGGATGCGCTTCACGGACCACTACGCAGGCAGTACCGTCTGTGCGCCTTCGCGCTGCTCGCTGATGACCGGCCTGCACACGGGGCACACCTACGTCCGGGGCAACCGGGAGGTCAAACCGATGGGGCAGCTTCCCCTGCCCGAGGGCACGGTGACCCTGCCGAACGTGCTCAAACGCGCGGGCTACACGACGGCCCTGGTCGGCAAGTGGGGCCTGGGCGGGCCCGGCAGCGCCGGCACGCCGAACAACCAGGGCTTCGATTTCTTCTTCGGTTATCTCTGCCAGCGTCACGCGCACAACTACTACCCGGAGTTCCTGTTTCGCAACGACGAGCGTGTCGAGCTGAAGAACCAAGTCGCCGGCGGGCGGGAAGACGGCGCCGGCGTCGCGACGGAGAAGGTCGAATACTCGCACGATCTGCTGGCGGCCGAAGCGCTCAAGTTCATCGAAGAGAACCAGGCCGACCCGTTCTTCCTGTATCTGGCCGTGACGATCCCGCACGCCAACAACGAGGCGGGCAAGCAGGGCATGGA
>CBFDDG010000298.1:0-6288 GCA_965603505.1 uncultured Phycisphaerae bacterium
ACGGCCCGCCGCTGCTGTGCAGCGTCTTGTATGCGTCCGGGGCATCCCCGAAATCGTATTCTCCTTCAACAGGCGGAGGATAGGGCCCGTCCTCGCCGATCACGATCTCGTAATCCTCAATCTCACCGGAAACCTGCCCCTGCGGTGGATCGGGCTGAGTTGGAGCACCATACGTGAGATAAGTAACAGTGAATCGTGCGTACGTGGTGCCTAACACGGCTCCCGCAGGGACGGTAAACTTGCACTCGACCTCTTCGGGTTTGCCAGTGCATTTGAGCGGTCCCTGGCGGATGGCCAATTCAGTGTCTTCCCAATCGCCATTCTGGTTGAAGTCGATCCAGGCGCAGATCTCTTCGGCGTTGGGATTGCCTTTCTCCAACTCGACAACCACCTTCACTGTCGCTTCCTGGCCCGGGATCAGCTTGGTCAGGAACGTCACGCCGTCGTCGTCATCCGTACCGTCGTTGTCGTCGCCGAGGGCATGGGCATCAGGCTGGCCGTCCAGCTCGCCATCGGCACGAGTGCCCAGAAAATAACCTGGTACCCCACTCCACGGACCACCGCTGGCATCCAGCGTAGGATAGGGAGGATCGGGCGCGTCACCATAGTCAACCTCATAGACAGTGGTTGTGTCATCGACAACTTCGCCGTCGTCCGCCGGACCATGTGGCGGCAGTGGTCCTTTGCTGTTGATCCGGACACGAGCAAACGTCTCTCCGGGCGCCGCATCACCGGGCACCGTGTAGTCAATCGCATGATGACCATCGGGCAGGAAACGCGAGACTATGCGTTCCTGCGGATGCTGCCAGGTGCCGTCGCGATTGAAGTCAAGCCAAGCATCGACATAACCGCCTCCACCGTCCACATACACACGGACCTGACAAACACGCCCCTGATATGGCCAACCGATACTCCAGGCCGCGTACTCGTCCATGTCACCGGAGACATCATCACCGCTCGCGTAGATATTGGGCTGGCCGTCAGGCTCAGCATCGGGCCGGGGCCAGCCGCTGTTCAGCCGTAGACACGGCCCCGAGGCCACAATCCGGTGACGCGCGCCGTTGTTGGCGAGAGTTGTTGGATAGTTGTAGTTGTTGCCATCGATAACACCTTCCGGGGCATCGCCGAAATCCCACTCCCCCTCTAGCGGTTCCGGGGGCGTTTCGTCCTGGTGGTTGCCGAAGTCGTGGTCCATCAAGACCTGGCCCTGGCTGAGCATAACGCCCGAATAGTGCTTTTCGGGCGGAAACGTTGGTGCCCAACCGGGCTGGTCTTCTTCGCTGACCCGGTACGCGCCCGGAGACAGACCCGTGATCGCATAGTACCCCAGGTCGTCTGTTATGGCAAACGGCTCGCCCAGTTCCCACTGGCCGTCGGCGGCTTCTTCCAGCTCGGCAAAGATTCGCCAGCCGGGCAGCCCCTCCTCATCTTCATCCGGGTCGCCCTGACCGTCGCGATCGTTCCACTTCCTGCCATGAATCTCTCCCGTGCCGCCCGGCGCACCATCCTCGTAGTTGCCGAAGTCAATTTCTTCGACGACGGCCTCGGGCTCGAGACCGATGACCCAGACCGCTGGGCCACCATCGATCTCGGGATACGTCTGGCGCCAACCGGCCTGCGGCACCTCATCCACCTCATACGCCCCGGGCTCCAGGCCGGTAAAGGCGTACTCGCCGTTGGCGTCGGTCGTCGCGGTCGCCAGCACGTTGCCCTCTGAGTCTTGCAGAATGATCTGCCAACCCGGCAGGCCGGGCTCTCCGACGTCGCGCGGCCCGTTGCCGTTCAGGTCGTTGAACTTCGTCCCACGGATGGTGCCTGTGCCCACGGGTGGCTCGCCGCCCCCCTCGACCGTGACCATGACCGAAGCCGTGTCCGTTCCGCCTTTGCCGTCCCCGGCGGTATAATCAAAGGTGTCGGTGCCTGTGAACCCCGGGTCCGGCGTATACGTTACATGCGTCCCGTGGTTGGTGGTTGCCCCGTGAGGAGGGTCTGTGGCGCTGTTGACGTGCAGGGGATCGCCGTCCGGATCGGTGTCGTTGGCCAGGACATCGATATCGACCGCAGTGTCCTGAGGCGTGGAGGCCGAATCATCGGTGGCGACCGGCGGGCGATTCTCCGGTGGTTCCTGGCCCTCTTTCTTGTACCAGAACTTGTTGCCTGTCTGGATCTGGTCATCCAGCGGGGCGCTGAGCGTGCTGTAGTGGATCTCATTGCCGGACGCTGACCCGCCAACCGAGGTGGCCCCCTCGAATGTGTACGTGGGGTCGGGCCCGCTCTCGGCGACAATGTAATAATGCTCAAATCCCCCCGCCACGGGTAGGCCGTACCAGCCATTTGAAGCGGTGGTCTGGGTCACGATATGCGTCCGGGGTCCGCCGGCCTCCGGCGCGCCATAAAGGCTAACCGTCACGCCCGGCAGCTCGTCGCTTTCATCGCCCACGCCCCCTTCATAGGCGCGCCCGGAAAGCATCTGCCCCAGCCCCACAGCCGCATGGCCCAGGATCAGAGTAACGGTCAGAAAACCGATCACGGAATAGGCTCGCCTGCGCATCTGATGCCTCCTTATAAAGTGCCAACCTCCGGCGGGAAAAAACGGAAGAACTTGCCCAATAAGACTTGAGAATCCGCGACATGGACCGAATCGTACGGCATTTCTCCACCTCCGGCCCCTCCGCACCCAGATTATTGGACTTACAAAAGGATAACAGAGCGGGACATAAATGGCAAGAAGTATCCGCAGGAAAGACCGCACAATGGGCGTGAGAAACCAAGAGGGCCAGCCGCTCCGTTCTCCGCCGGCCCCGGTGTGCATGTCAGGTGGATGAGATGTCCTATGGTTTGATGACGCGGTTGTAGATGCGAACGTCGTCGATCGGGTTGTGAAAGGAACTTCCGCCCTCAAGCTGTCGAACATGCTCGGCACACAGAAGAAGGGCCTGCACCGAGTGGTGCAGGCCCGGAATCGCACAAGTCAGCGATGCTGTCGTTCCGATCCTGCGTCGTGCCGCCTGCCGGCGAGGCAACGAACCTCACCGCCGCCTGAGGGATCGGCCATAAGGCCAAACCCGCGCCGTCACGCCGCTGAACGGACGACCGCCGTCAACCTGGCAAGCCCCGAATGCCGACGATCCGGCCATCGGAGCCCATCCCAACCTCATTCGGACGGGACGTAGTCTCCTTCATAGAACTTGACGCCGCTGACCAGCAGGTTGGCAGTGCCCTACTGCATGGGACGTCCGACGCCGATGTCATCGATGAAGGTCCTTCCGGCGCCGTCAGGCTGCGGGTTGTCGCGATCGCCCACGCCAATGTAGATCTTCTGGACCCTGGTCAGGTTCACACCGGCCAGATCGCTCAGCGGGATCCTCCACTCGGTCCATTCGTAGGCGTTCACAGCCGCCGGGGCCGGGTTGGTGATCACCACGCTCTTGTTGCTGCTGTCCTGGACCACGATGTACAGGTCGTCGGTGCCATTGCCCGGCTGCGGATCGTCGCCGATAGCCGCCACCTGCCACGGCCCCGTGCCGCTGGAGGTGATCTCGGAGAATTCCGCCGTCGTCACCTGGGAGGCATCGTGGCTGGTCACGCACAGACCGATCACCGGATTGCCGATCATCGAGATGGAGACCGGCGAGCCGTCGGCGGCCGTGATGTCCTGCCAGGTGCTGCCGTCGGCCGAGTACTGGGCTGTGAAGATATCGCCCTTCCGCGTCAGTTTGACGTACTGCGGGGCGGCCACGCCGGCCACACTGTCCGTATCGGGAGTCACGCCCAGGAAGAGACGCCGCCCGAACTCGACGCCATTGACCGGCGTCACGACCATGTACACACACCGCGCATCATCCATGAGCGATTCCCGGATCATCACGCCGGCCTTGGCCCACTCGTTCGTGTTCACCAGGCTGTCCACCCGGGCGACGATGGAGCCGTCGCCGTTGAGCGGCTTGTAGGCAAAGCGGAAGTCGTCCGCCGTGTCGTAGATGTCATGGCCCGCGCCGCTCATTGTGATGCTCCCGTCGGCGTTCTCGACAAACGCCACCGGATAGCCGTGGTACCAGAGGCTCAGGTCCGTAACGCCGTCGACCGTCCAGTCCTGCACGGGATCGAACGTCCGCTCGGCCTCGCTGTAGTAGGGCGAATTGACGTTGTTGTAATCCATGGGCATCGATTGCTTGCCGCCGTGAACGATCGTCCGCTCGGCAAACGGCGCCTCGAAATAGCCGACAATCGAGCCGGTGTTGTTCGTCAGACCGTCCAGCCACGTCTGCCAGATGGTCTGGCCGCCCTCGATATCGTCCGTGTAGCTCTCGAAGTCATCTACAACCATGTATTCGGTCGTGGCGAAGCTCCAAACGTCCCCTTCTACGGTCGGACCGCCGGCGTCACTAACCTCGTTGACCTTCCAGTAGTAGAACTGTCCGTACTCAAGCCCGTCCGGCTCGAAGCGGGACGCGCTGACGTTCTGCACCGGCGCCGTCCCATCCGCAACCGCGTCCGGATCATCGCTGAAATACACGTCGTGCGAGGCGGCCTCACGTCCCGGCCTCCAGGTCAGGGTCACGTCCAGAGGAACCCCGGCGCTTCCCGAAGCGGGGCTGGGCTGCCTGGCCTTAACCGGAATGTGGTAGAATCGCACCTCGCTGAGGCCAACCTGCGTCACAATGTTGCCCCAGCCGCTCGCGATCGTGAGCCGAACGAACTTCGCCCGCACGCCCGCCATATCCACCGTCGTATTCGCGGTGTAGCCGACGTCACCGGGGGCCCGGGCGAACTCCACATCCGTCAGCGTGGTCCACTCGGCACCGTCCAGCGAGTACTCAACTGTCACGTCCCTGGCCCCGAAGCCGATGAAGGACTCGACGGACTGATTCGAGTTCCACACCCACAGCTCGGAGAGCTTGCAGACGTCGTCAAACTCATACTGGATCCAGGCCGGCAGTGCCGTGAACGGAGCGCTGAGCCACATGGCGGTGTCCAACATCGAGTGCTCGTCGCCATCCATACCCGATCCGTCTACTGTTTTGTCGGGCGTCATGCCCTTGGCTGTGGTGGCCGAGCTGGCCGTGGCAGTCACGTTTTCAAGAGGATAGGTGAATGGTTCGACCGTGAAGCTCCACACGGGGCCCCGGAAGACAGTGGAATCCGGCGGCGCATTGACTTCATCCACGCGCCAGTAGTACGTCTGTCCGAATTCGAGAAGACCCTCCGGGTCGAACGTCGTTTCGGTCTGCCCGGGGCTGGCCAGCACGCTCGCATCGCCGCTGTTGACATCGGCGAAGTTCATCCCAAAATAGACGTCATGCGCGGCGGCATAAATTCCGGGGTCCCACCCCAGTATGACATCCCGAGGTACGTCGGTGGCTCTACCCTCCGGGCTCGGGGCCGACGCCAGATCGAGCGTGGCGCCCTCCATCAGAGCCGGGATCTCCTCAGCGGCCAGGACCCTGTCGAATATCTTGATGTCGTCGATGACTCCCCCGGCGCCATTGGTTATGGGGACGTAGGTCATCGTCTCATAACCGAAGCGCGGGTT
This sequence comes from uncultured Phycisphaerae bacterium, assembly GCA_965603505.1. Classification (GTDB taxonomy): domain Bacteria; phylum Planctomycetota; class Phycisphaerae; order Sedimentisphaerales; family Anaerobacaceae; genus PLanc-01. The sequence continues at coordinate 5,534 of CBFDDG010000298.1, forward strand.
CGGATCGAGGTCGGGAAAGCCGCCCAGATTCTCGCCCCTCGCAACCTCTTCGCCGTTGAGGTACAGAATCGCAGGCCCTCCGTCGAACTGCCATGTCACGGTCATGTGGAACCACGTGTCGGCCGTGATCGCTCCAGCGGCGGCAAACTCAATGTTCTGGAAATCCGTATCGGCCGCGTCTTCCAGGTAGAAGCCGAAGTTCTCCGGGCCGAAGTCGGCGTGGTCGGCCCCCTTGCCGATGAAGTAGTAGATGGCGCCGAAGCTGGCGTCGAATAGCCGGTAGTCAGCCGGGTCCGACCCGTCCCAGTCGGGCTTGAACCAGAACGCCAGCGTGCAGGTCTCGGTGAGGATGTTGGGGATCGCGACGTAGGCCTCGGTTCCATCGAGGTAGACACCGCCACCGTACAGACCGGAGGTGAACTCGGCACTGCCGCCAAGGCTGCCGTGATTGCCTTGCCCGCTGGCGTCAGCCGCCACCGTCCCGCCGGCATGATCGAGCAGCCACCAGCCGATCAGGCTCGGATCGCTCGCGGCCCCCCAGCAGGCTCCGGACCAGAACAGGATTCCCCCCAACACCAGTAGAATCGAGGATTCTCTTCGCATGATCATCCTCCTTCGAGCACTGTAGAATGTTGCACCTTGGGCCGCGGGTGGCAAACAGACAACCTCTCCGCACTAATCCGCCGGCCCCAGGAATCGATCTTCAGCACACGGGACCAAACCATCTTGTGAACGCGAGGGCTGGCGTCAAATGT
>CBFDDG010000299.1:0-6249 GCA_965603505.1 uncultured Phycisphaerae bacterium
CCGCCGCCCCAGTTGGCTAACAGCCTGTCGGCGTCGTCCACCTCGGCCACGAGTTCCGTCCGACAGCCTCGCTCCTGGCCCTTGGGGACCTTCGGAACCTCGATGATCGTGCCGGTGAACATCAACAGGGTGTCGAGGTGGACCAGTTTGGTGAAGGTGACTTTCTGCCCGATGCGATAACGGACCTCGGTCACCGCGCCGCCGCGGACCTCGGCGTGCCGGCGGAGCAGATAGGGCGCCTTCGGACCGGCGGGACCTTCCATTCTCAGGGGGGCCGAGCAGTGGGACAGATGGAAGGCGTTCTTAGCCGTGTCGACGCCGCCGGCGTTGCCGAGAAAGCCGGCCCGGTTGAACGCGTGCTGCATGATCAGCATGGTCAGCAGGCAGTCCATGTCTCCGTCGCAGGCGGCAGGGATGCCTTGGTCGTTCAGGCGCGAAAAGCCCAGGCAGGGAAAGCCTCGCGGCAGCCAGCCCATGCACGTTCCAACACACAGACCGTCAATGCGGTTCTCGGCGATGAGTTGGTCCAGGGTCAGACTGGCCCGCGCGGCCTTGAGGACATCCTCGCGGTTTGGCTCGACGACACCCTCTGCCTCGTCAAGCCACTGCTTGGCCCTTGCCTCGGCGGCGCGTTCGTCCACGTTGGCCATGACTTCGTCGTACCGTCCATCGGCGATGGCCACCATTTCCACGCCGAGCCGCTCTTTGACCTTCTCAGGCGTGTAGGCCTCCGGCGTGCCCTTGAATGGCGGGGAGGCCAGTACCCGGCTCCGTCGCAACAGCGGGATTACCCTGAGTAGTGACGCGGCTCGCTCCAGCTCGTCGTAGTCGCTGCTGTTGAACAAGGTGATGCGGTGTCCCTCCTCGCGCCACGGGTTCACGAGACACCAGTCATGCCCACCGATGATCGGCATGTGAAAGACGGCCGCCGGCCGGCCCTGTTTGAAGACCGCGGGCATCACCGCGTTGTCACTATTGAAGTTGCTCAGGCCGAAGATGTCGGCGCTGATTGCCAGCACCGGAGCATCCGGACCTGCCTTGTCCAGCAACTGGACGGTCTGTTCGGCGTTGCTCGCCCGGCCGATGACGAACTCCACGTTGCCCAGGTTCTTCTCCGCCTCGGTCAGACGCTTCATGATAGGCGTGAGATCCGCTTCGGAAAGGCCCCAGCTCCTGCCCGCCGGCTCGCCGGCAATAATTACACAGATCCGGACCTTTGAGTCGCGCGCCGGTGGAGGGCTGGACACGTCGCTCGCGGCCGCCCAGTGACCCGCGGCCAGCGCTATGCCGCCCACAGCACCTGCCCCGATAAGTTGTCGCCGAGTACAATGCGTACACATGAGTCGTCACTCCCTATGCGTCAATCTCTGACTACTGTCCGTCTGCAATCCCACGACTGATCGCAGATCTGATCTTCAACGACACACAGGATTATATAAGTATCGTCCTGGCAATTCCAGTGAAGTCACTGAGAAACCGCCGCAGGGAGTGCACGGTGAAGATCTTCAGGCTCTTGCCGCGATTGCCTTTGCCGCAGGCCTGCTGTAAGTCTGCCTCGTTGACATAGTGTCCCGTGTACTGACAGGATGCGCGGAAGTGCGACTGCTTTCTGGATTCCCGCCTTCGCGGGAATGACACACCATACGACGACCGCAAAGCCGGGCTATGGGGCGTAGTCGCGGCCTTTGATGCCGTGGAGGGTCAGGCTGGCGTCGGGCAAGTCGTCACGGGCCGGTCGGATCTGCTCAGCCTTCAGGAAGAGCACGGCCCCGTCGGCAAAGAGGAAGTTGCGGCAGCCCTGCCAGTTCCACCAGCCGTTCTCCTCTTCCACCGGGTAGTGGTTGCTGAACCATTCGCCGATGAGGATCTTGGCGGCCGGGAAGGACACGTCGGAAACGCGTTGCGCGATGGAGGGCTGGGGATTCGAGTAGAGATCGGCCGTCTGAGTCATCGCGTCGATCTGCTCGGCAGTGTGGTAAAACGCCATGGAGTATGCGTAGCTGGTCGATTCGAATTTCGCCGGGTCCATCCGGTCGGCCGGGCAGAGGAGGACCGAGGGCGTGTTCACATCGATCTTCGTGCTCAGGTACGGCTCGACCCAGCGCCGCCAGCCCCGGCCCATCCACAGCCAATAGGGAGGCTGCGTGGAGACGGGGTCCTGAGCACACGGGTACATGGCGTCATGATCGCCCGTGTAGAGATCCACGGCCAGCGCCACCTGCTTGAGGTTGTGCGAACAGGCCACGCGCAGTGCCTGCGATTTCGCCTTGCGCAGCGACGGCACGAGGACCGACAGCAGCAGCGAGACGATCGCAATCACAACGAGCAGCTCGATGAGGGTGAAAGCCCGCGAAGCACGTTTCACAAATCGCGCGACCAAGAGATTGCCGCGCTGCGCTCGCAACGACATGCGGTGGCTGCATATGTCATTGCGAGGAGCGTAGCGACGAAGCAATCTCTGTCCGGCACAGACCCAGGACTTGCGAAATGGGGGAGTATTTGCAGGCACTCGTGACGCATCAACAGCATGTCTCGAAGACTGTGGCATCCCTGCCCCCAATTCGAAACGATGGAAGCGTTATTCGACGGTGACGCTCTTGGCCAGGTTGCGCGGCTTGTCGACGTCGTGGCCGCGCAGCACGGCGGCATGATACGCCAGCAACTGCAGCGGCACGACCGTGAGCATCGGCTGAAACAATTCCGGCGCCTCGGGGATCGTGATTAGATGGTCGGCGCGCTCGCGGATTTCTTCGTTGCCCTCGGTGGCCACGACGATGACCTTGCCGCCTCGCGCCCGGACCTCTTCGATGTTGCCGATGATCTTGTCGTACTGTGGCCCGGCGGTAGCGATAAAGACCGCCGGCATGCCGTCGGCGATCAGGGCGATGGGGCCGTGCTTCATCTCCGCGGCCGGCAGGCCCTCGGCATGGATGTAGCTGATTTCCTTGAGCTTCAGAGCGCCCTCGAGCGCGACCGGGTAGTTGAACCCCCGGCCGAGAAACAGCCAGTTCTCCTTCTCGATATTGGCGGCGGCGATCTCGCGGATGTGCTCCGATTGGTCCAGGATCGTACTGATCTTCTCCGGGATCCGGGCCAGCTCGTCGATGTACCGGGCGGCCTCGTCACTGCTAACGTGGCGCCTGCGTCCCAGCTCCAGCGCGAGCATACTCAGCACCGCCACTTGCGCCGTGAAGGCCTTCGTGCTGGCGACGCCGATCTCCGGCCCGGCGTGCAGGTAGATCCCCGCATCCGTCGCTCGGGCGATGGAGGAGCCGACCACGTTGACGACGCCCAGAACGGTGGCGCCGCGTTCCCTGGCCTGCTCAACGGCGGCGAGCGTATCGGCCGTCTCGCCGGACTGACTGATGGCGATCACGATTGTCCCGTCGCCGACGATCGGATTGCGATAGCGAAACTCGCTGGCGTACTCCGTCTCCACGGGGACTCTCGCCAGATGTTCGAGGAGAAACTCGCCGACCAAGCCGGCGTGGAACGCCGTGCCGCACGCCGTGATGATGACGTTCTTCGAACGCGTCAACTCCCGCAGATGCTCCGAAATACCGCCGAGCTTGATCTTTCCGCATTGCCTGTCGATCCGCCCGCCCATGCATGTGCCGAGCGATTCCGGCTGCTCGAAGATCTCCTTGAGCATGTGGTGCTCGAACCCGCCCAGCTCGATCTGGTCGAGCGAAAACTCGATTTGCTTGAGGTCTTTCGCCACGACGATGTTGTCGATAGTCTTGGTGTGGAACCCGCCGGGCTCGACGATCACCATCTCATTGTCGGACAGGTAGATCGCCTGCGTCGTGTGCTCGACGATGGCCGCCGCATCGGAGGCCAGGATGTACTCGCTGCTTCCCACGCCGAGAATCAGGGGGCTGCCGCGCTTGGCGCCGATGAGCGTATCGGGAAATTCCGAGCAGAGGATGGCGACCCCGAACGTTCCATGGAGCTTGCGCAGGGCCTGCTGAACCGCCCATTCGAAGCTGTCCTGCTCGTCACGCCGGTTCGATTCCTCGCCGTTGGCGTAGAGGTAGCCGATCAGGTTGGCGATGACTTCGGTATCGGTCTCGCTGGCGAACGCGACGCCTTCGCTCCGAAGCCACGTTTTCAACGTGCCGTAATTCTCGATGATCCCGTTGTGAACGACGGCGATCTTTCCCGTGTAGTCCACGTGCGGGTGGGCGTTGATCGTGCTCGGCTCGCCGTGGGTCGCCCAGCGGGTATGGCCGATGCCGAGCGTATCCGTGCTCCCCGGCCCGTCCAGGATCTGCTCGAGCGCGCCGATCCTGCCGCTGGTCTTCTTCACGCGGAGCGCGCCGCTGCTCAGGAGGGCAACGCCCGCCGAATCATACCCCCGATACTCCAGGCGCTTGAGCCCTTCGATGAGGATGGGCTGGGCCGCCTTCTTTCCCAGATAAGCTACAATGCCACACATCGGTACCTTCCTGCCATGCGTACGCTGGTACCCTTGAATCGTCATTCACAGGCCGGGACTCTACTGAAAAACAGGGGCCGGCCCCCCACACGGTTGCTGAAGTGGCCGGCATTATAGGTCGGGGCGGCAACTTCGGCAAAACATTTCTCCTTAACCTTCGTATCACGTATTCTCATTTGACGACAAAAGTACCGAAAGAGTAGATTCTCAGCATGGTCGTGGTAATTGACTACAACGTGGGCAACGTCAAGAGCGTGTGCAACGCCTTTCGGTACGTCGGCTGTGAGGCCGAGCTGAGCCGGAACCCGGGGAAGATCGAGCGGGCGTCGGGGCTGGTCCTGCCGGGCGTGGCGGCGTTCGGCTACGCCATGGAGGCCCTGGGCTCCGCGGCCGAGCCGGTCAAGCAGGCCGTGGCCGCGGGCAAACCGATTCTCGGTATCTGCGTGGGGCATCAATTGCTCTTCGATCAGAGTACCGAGTATGGTCCGCATAAAGGGCTCGGGCTGATCCGGGGCAACGTCGTGCCTGTCCCGCCGGAGCAGACGATCCCGCACATGGGCTGGAACCTGGTCGAGTTTCCCGAGGATATGGAGTTGTTCTCAGATCTGGGCTCGGCGAAGCATTTCTACTTCGCCCACTCCTTTCACGCCGAGGTCCGCGACGAACGGGCACACGTGGCGTATACGGATTACGGCTCGCCGCTCACCGCCGCGGTGCAGAGGGACAACATCTTCGGCGTGCAGTTCCACCCGGAGAAGAGCGGCAAACAGGGACTTCGGTTGCTGCACAACTTCTACGATCTCTGCAATCGGAAGGCCGCATGCTGACGAAACGAATCATCCCGTGCCTCGACGTCAAGGACAACCGCGTTGTCAAAGGCGTGAACTTCCTGAACCTGCGCGACGCCGGCGATCCCGTGGAGCTGGGGGCCAGATACAGCGACACCGGCGCCGACGAGCTGGTCTTCCTCGATATCACCGCCACGATCCGCTCCCGCAAGACGATCGTGGACATGGTCGAGCGCGTCGCGGAAAACGTCTTCATTCCGTTCACCGTCGGCGGCGGGGTCCAGAGCGTCGAGCAAATCGATGAGCTGCTGCGCAGCGGCGCCGAGAAAGTCTCCGTCAATACGGCCGCGGTCCAGAACGCCGACCTGATCGCCGAGGCCGCCCGGCGGTTTGGAAACCAATGCGTGGTCCTCGCGATCGATGCGCGGCGGTCCAAGACGCGCCCCGGGCACTGGCAGGTTTGCGTCAAAGCCGGCTCGGAGCCGACGGATATCGACGTGGTCGAATGGGCCAGGCGAAGCGAGCAGCTCGGCGCGGGCGAGATCCTCCTGACCAGCATGGACGCCGACGGCACGTTAGCCGGCTACGACAATGAGTTGAACCGAGCCGTCTCAGACGCGGTGAACATCCCGGTCATCGCTTCCGGCGGCGCCGGCAATCTCGACCACCTCTACGACGCCGTGGTCGAGGGCGGCGCCGACGCCGTGCTCATGGCCTCGATCACCCACTTCGGCAACTACACCATCACCGAGATCAAGGAATACCTCCGCGACCGCGGCCTGCCCATGAACCTGTGACCCCGGCGATGCACTACTCCGGGCCGTTCATCTCCAATTGGAAGCGGTGCACTTGGTCGTAGTCCTTGCCCATGGCCACCCGGACGTGCCCCGTGTCGAGGCCATAGACAATGGACCACACGGTGGAGTTCTGCTTGACCTTCTCCAGCAGGCCCATCGGCTCGTCCCGGGCAAGCGTGCCCTGTGCTTTGCCGAGCATGTCGGATGCCTTGTTGTACCGCCAGCA
>CBFDDG010000300.1:0-6235 GCA_965603505.1 uncultured Phycisphaerae bacterium
GGCACGGCGGTGAGCGTTCCGGTGAGAATGCCAAGCCGGGTGGTGTCTGTCTCACTTCGCCGAATCTGCTCGAAGATAGGCACGACACCCAGACGTTTGATCGGCTTGGTGTCCCCCGGGTCTTTCGGGAAATCCGCCCGCCGAATGAAATCGGTCAGGACCACCATGCGCAGGTCCGGGCCCAAGGTCTCCTGCTCCATTCGGACGATCTCTTCGATGCTCCGGAGCTTCGAGACGCTGCGGATCAGGAGCCGGGCGATTCTCGTCGTGCTCCGCAGGCTGACGTTTCGTCTCTCCACGATCCCGATGCGCTTGGCGTCACGCAGAATGGGTCGAAACAGTTCCTTGTGGGCTTCAAACGATTTGGCATGCTTGTACAGGCACCCTGACAGCAGAATCTCCAGCCGCTCCATGTCCAGCTTGGGACACTTCCTCGGCGAAAGGCCGATGATCCGAAGCAGCCGGCGGGGAGGCCGCCCACGGACGTGGTTGAGGAAGACGGCGACACTCGAATAGAAGCCGGGGTCCGAGAGGATCTCCTCGACGCATCTTCGTGGCTTGTTCACGCACGGGTGGCTCTCAAGGGCGAGGATGAACTCCTCGTTCGCGCAGAGTGCCTGCACGAAGGCGTCTACATCCTGTCGGAACTCACGGATTTCCTGCTGCTCGGCGCGCAGGGGCGACGACATATAGACGTAATCCTGGTGCGGACAGAGATTCTTCTGCCGGACCAGCTCGGGAACGGAGATCTCCGAGTCGATCGGCCCGCACAGGTCGACGTATCGATCCCACTCGTACGGGGAGACGTCGAACGGCGCGGTGGCGGTCAGGGCAACGACAACCGGTTTGCCGAGATGCTTCTTCACATCGATCAGGCACTTCCACCATTCGTTGCGCAGGTGGTGGGCCTCGTCGAGCACGAGGGTGTGCACGCCGATCTGTTTGAGCCGTTTGAGCAGGGCGTCTCGGCCCGCGATTCGGGATGAAGTTCGCGACTTATCGTCGGGCTCGACCTTATAGGCGCTGTGAAGTCCCTGGTAGGTGGAGGCCGTGAGGAAGCGGGGATTGCGGATGTCCTTCGAGACCCAGTCCGGGACGCCGCCGCCCGAGTCCGTGAACATCGTGACGAACCGGTCGACCCATTGGTCGCGGATGGCGACGGTGGGAGCGAGGATCAGGGTGGGATGGTTCAGCCGTCGCATCACTTCCAGGCCGAGAACGGTCTTGCCGGAGCCGGGGGCGGCGATGATATGCAGGTGGTTGTCGTCGAGGTGTCCCTCCAACTCGGACAACACCCGCTGCTGATAGCTGCGCCAGGGCTTTCGAAACTGAATGTCATACGGGAATCCGTTCATCTGTCCTCACGGGCGAAGAAATCGCCAGCAGCCGTAAAGCGCGAGACCTTGCAGTACGACGATGGCGGCGAAGACCATCCGGAACCGGCGTTTCCGCGTCTTGTGTCTGAACAGCATTTGTCCAAGCATCGCGCCGGGGCTGCCGCCGAACAGGGCGGCGCAGTGCAGGACCACCTCGGGGATCCTGAGCCCGCTGACGATGGCCTGCCGCTTGTCGTATCCGTAGAGCAGCAGCGTGACGACGTTGACGCCGATCAGCCCGGCATAGACGGGGGCCAGCCCGCATCGCCACAAGAGCAGCGACAGCCCCGCCGCCATGCACAGGACGATGCCGAAAACATATTGTATGAACCGGTGTCTTTGCATATCGACCCAAGGCACAATAGGCCAGTGTCGAGAGCGGTTGTCAACATCTGAGGCACTCGAAAAGAGCTTTGGTAATGCGATGTTTCATGCTGTGCTTTGAGACGGAAGAGCGTATAATGCGCGTGGCACGGATGTCGTGACGCCCCAAGCCGGCGGCTCTGATTGTGGGTCGTCTGTCGACGAAGAGGCGTTGAACGCTGGACGGAGTATTGAGAGTACAAGTTCGGGAGGTGCATCATGTCGTGGCAGATCAATCGGCGAAGGTTTCTCGGATGGATGGGCGGTGCGGCCGCAGGGGCGCTTCTGCCCGGCTCGCGAGGGCAATGCGGAGCGAAGCCCAAGGCGAATTTCATCTTGATCTTCGCTGATGATTTAGGCTATGGCGATGTCTCAGGCTTCGGCTACAAGAAATCGCCTTTCGTCACGCCGAACCTGGAGCGGATGGCGGCCGAAGGGGCCAGGCTGACGAGCTTCTACGTGCCCACGCCGTACTGCGCGCCGTCGCGAGCGACCCTGCTTACCGGTCGCTACCCATTTCGCCACGGCCTCGTGCGCAATCCCTGTCCGGATGCCGGGGTCAACGAGATTGGCCTTCCCGACTCGGAGCGGACGATTGCCGAGCTGCTGAAGCAGACGGGTTATGCGACCTGCTGTGTCGGCAAATGGCACCTGGGCCATGTCCCGAAGTTCCTGCCTCGCCGGCAGGGCTTCGACGAATACTTCGGCATTCTCTACTCGAACGACATGCGCCCCGTGCAGTTGGTGGAGAACGAGCGCGTCGTCGAGTACCCGGTTGTCCAAGCCGCGCTGACCCAGCGGTACACCGAACGCGCCCTGGCCTTTGTGGAACGGAGCCATCGGGAGGGTCGGCCGTTCTTCCTGTATTTACCCCACGCGATGCCGCACAAGCCGCTGGCTGCCTCGGAGGATTTCTACACGCCGGAGACGCCGGATGACTTGTACGCCGACGTCATTCGCGAGCTGGATTGGTCCGTCGGGCAGGTTCTCAGGAAAGTCAGTCAGTTGGGTATCGAAGAGGAGACGATGATCCTGTTCATGTCGGACAACGGTCCGTGGTACGGCGGCAGCACGGGCGGGCTGCGAGGGATGAAAGGTCGTACGTGGGAGGGCGGGCTCCGCGTCCCGATGATCGCACGATGGCCGGGGCGGATTCCGGCGGGCCTGGTGAACGATGCTGTCGCAGGCACCATCGACATCCTGCCGACTTTGCTGAAGGCCGCGGGCGTGGCCATTCCCGACGATCGCAAGATCGACGGCAGGGACATATGGCCGCTCCTGACGTCTTCCGACGCACCCAGTCCGCATGAGGCCGTCTTCGGGATGCAGGGACCGAATCTCGCGACGGTTCGCGGCGGCAGGTGGCGGCTCCACGTGCGCTCGCCCGGCCTGCCCGCGAAGCGCGGGGACGACTGGGTGGACCCGCGTGGCCCAGACGGCGTGACGATTCTGGCGCCCTACGAGCAGGCCCGTCCCAGCGCCTACCCGGGTGAGCTGGGCGGCGACGGGCCGAAGACGATGATGCTGTTCGACATCGTGAACGATCCGGCCGAACAGCACGACGTCAGCGACGAGCATCCCGACGTGGTCCGCCGGCTCAAAGCACTCTACGATAAGACCGCAGCCGAGGTGCCCAAATTCGAGTCTCCGAAGCGGTTTAACGGCCTGAGACGGATAAGGGGCGGCCAACTCCGATACGATGAGTGAAGCCTGTTTTCATTTACCCGCCGTCGCTTGCTGGAGCTTACAGTTTCGCCCCGCAAAGCCGACAGTACTTGGCATCGTTGCCGTGGCCCTGTCCCCCGCACTTGGAGCATGACCGTGTCGAGGTGGGGCGTTCCGCGCGGGCGTGCGCCCACTCGACGGTGACGATGCCCGTTGGCACGGCGATCATCGAATAGCCGAGAATCATCACCACGCTGGCCAGAAACTGTCCGAGGCCGGTTTGCGGCGAGATGTCGCCGTAACCGACCGTCGTGAGTGTCACGATGGTCCAGTACACGCCGACCGGGATGCTGGTGAAGCCGCGCTGCTCGCCTTCGATGACATACATCAACGCCCCGATGACCACGACCAGGGTCAGGACGGTGAACAGGAAGACGAAGATCCTCCGGCGGCTCGCGTACAGCGATGTGCCGAGCGCTGCAGCCTCCATGGTGAATTGCCGGAGCTTGAGGACGTGGAAGATACGCAGAACGCGCACGATCCGCACAACCGACAGATAGCGGCTCTCAAGGAACAGCAGGCTCAGGTAGGCGGGAAAGATCGCCAGGAAATCGACGACGCCGAAGAAGCTGAGCGCGTATCGAACGGGGTCCTTCACGCAGGCCAATCGCAGGATGTACTCCACGGAGAAGCCGATCGTGAACATCCATGCGATGGCATGGAGCAGTGGGCCATGTTGGACGCGCATGGCGTCCACGCTATCGAGCATGATGACCAGCACATTCAGCAAGATGCTGACGATCAGGATGATGTCGAACCACTGTCCCGCTCGCGTATCCGATTCGAAGATCACCTCATACAGGGTCCTGCGCCACCCCTGCTCCGGCTTGTTCTGAGCCGTTGCGTCCATGCTTGTCCTTTCCGATTGTCATATCCGAATCGCCCCCATGCTATCGACTTTGCGGCTCCTCGTACACAGAGAACGAGATCGGAAATTCGAGCGTGCCGTTCCAGATGGACTTGATGGTGGGTTCCTCGAGCGCGTAGTTCGGATCGGGCTCGAACACGAACTTGGCCTCATGCGTGCCCGGCCACAAGGGCATGAGGTCTCCGAGAGACAGGGCCATCGTGCCGGGGTGCAGCGGCAAGAAGTCTCCGAGACGCAAGCTTACGGCAAAATCCCAGGCGGCATAGGCGCGCAGGCGACGAAGCTCCGGGCGGGATGACGCGATCCGGGTCCCATCCGGCAGCTCAAAGAAACACCGGAACGCCACGTTGGCCGGCAGGCAGCGGCCGATCACCCAGAGTCCGCCTGACTTTCCAGGGGGACTGAACCACTCCTCGGGCCGCAAGATGTCTTTCATGCGCCTGTCCAACTCGGGATTCGAAAGCAGTTGCACTTGTTCGGCCTGCGCTTCCTCAACCACGTCGATTTCCACGGGCACCTGGAAATGTACTTGGTACCACTTGTTCTCTGGGGGAGGCAACCATGGTTGAATCTTCATCCAGGTGAGCAGGCCGCGCAGAAATCGTCCGAGAGGATTCTTGAAGTAGAACTCGCCGGAAGAAGGAGGGCGCAGGAGGTACTGATACTGGACTTCCATGCGAAGCTTGCCCGGCCGATCCGGCACTACGGGGCAGACCCACACGTCCGGTTCCGTGCCGAACTGGAGGGAAGAGTAGGAGGTCGACCGGATCTGCCCGTCGGCGCGGACATCCGCGCGACACTTCATCCCCGCGGGAAAATGAAGATAACAGGGGATAGTCGTGCTGATGCTCGGTTTCCTGCCGACGGGATAGGTGCGGCGGGTGTTGACTTTGGGCCAAAACAGGAGCTTGAGGATGTTGGCGGCCTGTCCGCGTGTGGGACTACGCTTATCCAGCAGGGCGGTCAGCTTGTTCGCCCCGGCTTGGGAAGGACTCGATGCAAAATTGTGGATAGCAATCTCCACGCGGCAGTAGGACACCGCGCACCACACCGCCAGCGGGGTCAATACGATGCCGGCACCAATAGCACAGCATACAAGAATTCTCTTGAGTCGTCGTTGTCCGCCTTCCGGCCGCATAGTGCCCCGTTACTCGTAAAGAGCCTGCTCACCACCAGTATAGCCGCAGGTCGTCGGCATACAAGTACTGGTCGTTCTGGTTCAGGGTGTGTGTGCGACTACATTTCGTGGGGGGACGGGTGGCAGCCACAAGTCCGGAGGTCTTGAGGCTGCCACCCGAAGGTCCGTATCGACCCCACGAAACTCAGTCGTATACCAGGGTGTGGCTCCGGCACCTGTGACGTGCTATACTTATTGGGACTTCAATCGGAGGTGATGTTATGTCTGTACGTTGCTCGTTGTCAGTGGTGTCTGCCCTCTTAGCTGTTTGCTGTCTATGTGCTGCTCCGGGGGCTTGGGGAGCCGACCTGTCGGAGGGCTTTCGGAATCCGCCGTTGTCGGCTCGGCCGGCGGTGTATTGGGCCTGGATCAATGGGCTCACGGACAAGGCGCAAATGACATGCGAATTGGAGGAGCTCAAGGCCAAGGGGATCGGCGGGCTGTACATCTTCGACGTCGGGGCGCAGGACCCGCAGAAGATCGTGCCGGCCGGTCCCGCGTTCATGGGGCCGGAGTCGGTCGCGGCCATCGGGCACGCCGTGCGCGAGGCGACGCGGCTGGGCCTCGAGGTCGGGCTGGTCACGTCGAGCAGTTGGAACTGCGGCGGCCCGTGGGTCCCGCCGGAACTTGCGAGCATGGGGCTGTATCACAGCCAGGTGACAGTGAAAGGACCGACGCGTCTTTCCAAGCCGCTGCCGATGCCTGAACTGCCGAAGAATGCGTCGC
>CBFDDG010000301.1:0-6185 GCA_965603505.1 uncultured Phycisphaerae bacterium
CTGCGCTGTTGTGGAAACACGTCAGTCGACACGATCGGCCTCCACGTTTATCGGCGTGCGCAGTTTTGCTTTGTCGAGCGGTTTCAGGACCAATGTCTGGGCCTCTGTAATGGAGGCCATCGGATCGAGTACAACCTCATCTCCGTCATTCAGACCCGCCTTGACCACAATGAACGTGTCGTTGGTATCACCGAGTTGCAATACACGCCGTTTTGCTCCCTCGGCTGTCTTGACCCAACAGAAATCTCCCTGCGCAGTTTCCACCACCGCGGCTACGGGGATCGTCAGCACGTCCGCGTGCCGATCAATGATCACCTCAACCTCGGCGCTCATGCCGGGCTTCAGCCCATTCACCGAGGGGAGCTTAATGAGCGTGTCATATTTCACCACATTTCCGGTCCACCACCCTGCGGCCCCGGTGACCGAGGCCACTGAGGAGACCTCGCCATCAAGCGTCTTGTCCGGCAGCGTGATCCTGGCAGCCAGTCCCGGCTTGATACGGTCGATCATGGATTCGTGAATACCGACCTTCACCTGCATCTTGGACAGGTCAGGCATGAGCAGCAGGGTTTGATCCCTGTGCACGGTCGCACCTTCTTCGATCTCGGGTGCTCTCTTCCACGCTTCGGCCGTGGGGTAAATCACCAGGCCGCTCCGTTCGGCCTTAATGACGCAGTGCTCGAGTTCCTCCAACGCGAGATCGCGGCGCTCCGCATCCTGTTGGCTCCGCTCGGCTTCCGCGGCAAACCGGGCTCTGGCTGCGTTCAAGTTGCCCTTCAGCGTTTCCAGTTCCATGGCCTTGGTGAATCGTTTCAGAACATCGATTTGGGTCTTCTTGACGTCTACGTTCAACTCCGCTTGTGTGACTGCGAACGTCTTCTCCTCGACTTCTAATCCACTGACGTAGCCTCGCTCAGCCATCATCTCCGCATGGGCAAGCATGTTCTGCGCAGTACGCTCGTTTGACTGGGCAATGGCCAGGTCCTTTTCCAGCGTCATGAGCTGCGCGCGATACCTGCCCTCCAGGTACTCCGGGATGGCGAGTTCCGCTCGGGCCACATCCGCTTTGGCTCGTTCGGCGCCGGACCTCGTCAAATGGGCATACTTCGTGCGTTCAGCGATGGCGTCTTCGATTGCCAGCGTGTCCAGGCGCACCAGTTCATCTCCGGGTCCGACTACGGACCCGCCCTCGATCACCCAGATGATGGTGTTCTGACCGCGCACCCTGCATTTGATCTCTGTGTTCTCAGCACTCTCCAGGGTTCCCTGTTCGGTGAGCGTGACGATCAGATCGCCACGCGTGACCGTGTGGGTCAGCTCGGGACCGATCTCCTGTGACGAACCGGTGCCCGGAATCAACACCGCAGCGGATGCCACCACGGCGACCACACCAGTGGCAACCAAACCGAGCCTCCACCATCGGCCCGGTGAGGAATCCCGACGATCGCCGCGCTGTTGCGGACACGGCGGTTGTGGATGACGCTGCGTTTCCAGAGGCCCGTTAGTCGACATGATCAGCCTCCAGGTTCACCGGCTGTCTTGACTCGTTGCCGGGATCAGAGGAATCCTGCTCCCGCGGCTTTGCCTCGTCGAGCGGTTTGAGCGCGTCTGATTGTGCTTCCTCAATGAAGGCAAGCGGATTGAGAGCGACCTCTTCCCCTTCCTTCAGGCCCGCCTTGAGGACAATGAACGAGTCGTCGGTGTCACCGAGTTGCAGCGGACGTCGTTGTGTTCCTTCGGCCGTCTTGACCCAACAGAAGTCTCCCTCCGCCGTTTCCACCACGGCGGCCACCGGTATCGTCAGCGCGTCCTCGTGCCGGTCCATGATCACTTCAACCTCGGCGCTCATGCCGGGCTTCAGCCCATCCACTGAGGGAAGCTCAATGATCGTGTCATATTTCACCACGTTTCCGGTCCACCAACCGGCCGGCCTGGTGACCGAGGCCACAGAGGAAACCTTGCCGTCAAGCGTTTTGTCCGGTAGCGTAATCCGGGCCGCCTGCCCCGGCTTGATGCGGTCGACGATGGATTCGTGAATACCGACCTTGACTTGCATCCTGGACAGGTCGGGCATGAGCAGCAGGACCTGATCCTTACGCACATTCACACCTTCAGCGATGTCGGGTGTCTCCTTCCACGCTGCGGCCGAGGGGTAAATCACCAGGCCGCTCCTTTCGGCTTTAATGACGCAGTTTTCGAATTCCTCCTTTGCGCGATCGAGGCGACCCTTATCCATCGCGAGCCCCGCCTCGTCCGATTCCAGCTTTGATTTGTTGGCAATCAAGTTGCCGTTCAATGTCTCCATCTGCATTTCTTTGGTGTATTTTTTCAGAACATCGATCTCGGTTTGTAAGACTTTCAGTTCCAGCTCAGCCTGCGTGACCGTGAAGGCATTGCCCTCGACTTCCAATTCAGTTACGTAGCCACGCTTAAACAACTTATTAGAGTGGGCAAGCATCTTCTGGGCGGTCAGTAGATTCGTCTCGGCAATCTTCAATCCTCTCTCCAACGATTTCAACTGCGTTCGGTAACTGCCTTCCAGGTACGCCGGGATGGCGATCTCCGCTCTCGCCACCTCAGCCTTGGATCGTTCGAGTGTGGCAGTCGCTGTATGAAAATTCGTCGTTTGCAGACTAATGGCGTCCTCGATTCGCTTCGTATCCAGCCTGACCAATTCGTCGCCTGCCTTCACCTCCGTACCATCCTCGATCACCCAGGTCACGAGGCTCCAACCTCGGACTTTGCACTTAATTTCCGTATTGTTGGAGCTCTCCAAGGTCCCCTGTTCGGTGACTGAGACAACCAGGTCGCCGCGCGCAATCGTGTGCGTCAGCCTGGGACCGGATTCCGGCGGAGAAATGGCACCGGAGATAAACGTGGCGGCAATCGCCACCACGACGACCGCACCAATCACCAGCAGACCGAGTTTCCACCATCGGGCCCCCGGAGACTTCTGAGGGTGGCTGCGCGCTTGCGAGCTCTGCGTTTTCGGATACAGATCAGTCGACACGATCAGCCTCCCTTACGAGTTCTGCATGCCGGGCATCAATCTCGACCGGACCTTCGGATGTTTCGACTGCTGCCGGGGCCAGTGCATCCGGTTCCTGCGGCAAGCTGTCCGCTAACTCGATCCATTCGCCGGGAAGGGCGGGTGGCAGACTCGGCGCATCACTGTCAGATGCCTTAGCGAGGCTGGCATTCGAAACGGGATGGTCCATCCAGTCGCCGTCCTGGTCGAGCTTCATGGTCCCCAGTTCGCGCGCCAAACGCATGCGCGCGGCGTAGTAGTTGAGCCACACGCCCATGAAGTTGTTCTGCGTGTTGCGCAGGGCAGACAGCGCCGTCAGAAGGTTGGTCGCCGCGGTGGGGCCGAATTGGGCCGGTCGTTGTCCCGGCTGCGGGGGCCGCACCGGCGCATAAAATGCAGCTCGTGTCATATCGACGCGCCGAATTGCGATCGTGACGGCGCGCCGTTGAATCTCCAGGTCCATACGAAGCTGCTCAATCTGCCGCAGCAACCCGCGCAGTCCCAGGTGGAGCGAGTCATGGGACCGGATGAAGTCGCGACGACTCCGTTGATAGTCGATCAGCGACTGGCGATAGTTGTTCCGTTCCAGCAATCGAGTAAAGGGCGCGTCAAATTCCAATCCCAGCCGCAGATTTCCCCGGGAGTCGCGAAAACTGACAGGGTTGTCCCGCGCCGTTCGGAGTTCACCGTTTACGGTGACATTCAGGACCGACTGCAGGGCATCGGCGCTAATCTGGATCGACCGCCACCGATCCACCAGCACCGCCCGGCCGTTCATGAAATCCATACGGTTCGTCAGCGCGATTCCGAATGCATCTGGGGAGTTCAATTCGATTGTCTCCACGGTTACCGCTTCGAGGCGAGCACGCGCCTGAACCAGGATGGAGCCCTGAACGAGGCGGAGTAGGTCGGTTAGCCAGACGACGGTCTTGTCGAAGGTGGCTTTCCTGGCATTCTCAGAGAGTCCGCTTCGAAGGGTCTTCAGCTCGGCCTGAACCTGCTCGAACTGCTGTTTCAGGTCCGTCAATCCTTCACGAAGTTGCCCTCTGTCGCGTTGGAACAGTCTCTTTTCTTCATCGGTCATCGTCTGTTCGCGAGCCGGCGCCGCCTCTTCCATACGCGCGAGGTCCGGCGACACATCGTCGAGTTGGCGCTGAGCCGACTCGACAAGGGTTGAGGCCTCTGCCAGGACCTGGCCGACCGATTCGATGCCTGTATCGTCCGAAAGCTCGCCCATACGATCCTGCAATGCGACAATCGCGTCTTCGACCGCCGTTGCCTCGCGCGCGACCAGTTGAAACTGGCGAATCAGACGGTCGTCCAGTTCGATGGGCAGGTCCGGCGGCAAACCGAGTGTACCCGTTTTGTAGTAATCGAGAGCCAGTTCAAAGCTGTTATGAATTTGCAGTAAGTTGGCGCGCTCGTTTTCTATGCTCTGCCGAAACTGGTCCACTTGCACCAAGTCGATCACGCCGATGTCCTGGAAGGCCGCCAGCCGCGCCAGAGTCCGCTCTTGCAGGCTGAGGTTGTCCTCGGTGTTGCGTATCTGTTGGAGCTGCTGAAGGAGGCCGATATAGCCGCCGACGCCACCCTGGCCGGCGAATCCCGCAATGATGGTACCGCCACCGCCTCGTTGCGGTCCGGCGACCCCAAGCTCACCAATGGCGACTTGCGTATAGAAACCCTGGCGGTATTGATGGTAGGCACGCAGGTTTGCAAGCAAGGCGCGCTCGACAATCGTCAGTTGCTCTAATGCAATATCTCGCCCGGCGCCGCGCAACAAGGGCTGGATGAACGAGAAATTCAGCAGCGAAGAGGTGAAGTTTGTGTCGCTGCCGGTGAACTCGAACACGAACGAGTTGGCGAATCCGACCAGGAGCTCACCGGCCGTGGCAAAACGCCGTCGTGCCTGGAGGGTCGGGTCGGCCCCCAGGGTCAGTCGGTCGCTCTCCGTCGATCCGTCATGCTCGTATCCGGCGCCATATCCGCCAAGGAACTGTGTATCCAGGCGGAATCGCTCCGTCGTGACGTCCAGGGCGGACAGATAGAGGGTCTCCAGTTGGCTCTGGTGGGACGGCGAGTGTACGTAGGCGAGTTGGAGCGCAGAGTCGATGTTGAGCTTGATCGAGCCATCGGCCTCGATTTTGACATATTCGGCGAGCGCCTCACGCCACGCGGGATTCTCCAGCTCAGGGCGAACCCCGTTATCATCCCAGTGCTCCCAGCCTTTCATCCCGCCAACCATACGCATGTACTGGTTCGAGGCAGGATCGTCCTGGGGCATCGGAGGACGATCTGGATCGCAGGGATCAAAGTATCGACTGCGAGGATCAATCTCGATGCTATAGTCAGCCTCGCGCCATCGCGAATCAACGTTCCGCTCGGCGATCACATCGTACGCTTCTCGATCCGCTTGAAGTCGATGCTCTGTGCGCGAACACCCACTGGCGGCGAGTACGACGGATACCAGCAGAACAGGCATCGCCCTCGCAGCGGCCGCAATGCGGTCACGCGATTTCATCAACGTCAGGCTCTTCAATCCCAATTTCACTGTACGTCTCAAACGGGAAAATAACATAAATGACTACCGCTTATTGATTTCTTCCTGGGCTATTCGTCCGTCAAAGAGCCGGATCACGCGTTCGGCCTGGGTGGCAATATGCTCGTCATGGGTCACAACGATCAGGGTCTTGCCCTCGCTGTGCAGGCGATCCAGAATGTTCAGGATGTCCGCACCACTGGCCGAATCGAGGTTGCCCGTGGGCTCATCCGCCAGGATGATCAGGGGATCGTTGCCCAGGGCCCGGGCGATGGCCACGCGCTGCTGCTGACCGCCACTGAGTTCGGAAGGTCGATGGTCCACGCGATCGCCCAGACCGACCATACCGGCCAGTTCCCGGGCACGCTCAGTGCTTTCCTGCTGACTGTAACCCTGGTAATACATGGGGATCTCGATATTCTCAATCACGTTCAATTGGGCGATCAGATTGAACGACTGAAAGACAAAGCCGATACGTGCACCACGGATCCTCGACAGTTCATCATCATCCAGTTGGGCCACACTCTGTCCGCCCAGCAGGTAATCTCCGCTGCTGGGACAATCCAGGCAACCGATCAGATTGAGCAGGGTGGACTTTCCCGAACCACTGGGCCCCAT
>CBFDDG010000302.1:0-6172 GCA_965603505.1 uncultured Phycisphaerae bacterium
AGCGGTGTCCCAAATATCGGTGCCGATGGCGTTCATGATGATCTGACCGTTGGCGGTCTCCTTGAAGCCGGACGCATTTCCTCGCACGTGCAGCACCAGGGTGTCGGCTTCGTGGTCCGTCCAATCCTGAGCGATTGCAAACTCACGATCGGCCTCGGAGTAGTACGGCGAACTCGTGTTGTCGTACTCGAGCGGCATCGACTGACTGCCGCTGTGGACGATGGTTCTCTCGCCGAATGTACCGTTTGCGGCATCGAAGTACCCGACGATCGAGCCCGTCAGGTTGGTCAGACCGTCGATCCAGGTCTGCCAGATGGCCTCGCCGGCCTCGATGTCGTCGGTGTAGCTCTCGAAATCTTCGATGGGGACGTACTGCTGGGTGGTGAAGCTCCAGAGACCGCCTGCATAGGTTTCGGTGTCACCGACCTCGTCGATCTTCCAGTAGTACGTCGTGCCCAAGTCGAGAAGGCCGGGATCGTAGCTATGCTCGGTCACGGTATCGAGCAAGGCCGAGCCATCGAGGACCGCGCTGCTGTCGGGGCCGAAGGATACGTCGTGCGATACGGTCTCGCGGCCCGGTCGCCAATTCAGGATAGCGTCCAAACTGACGCCCGTCGCTCCGTCCGCCGGCTGCGGCTCGCGGGCCTGTACGGGCACGTAGAAGAACCGGACCTCACTCAGGCTGGCTGCAATAGAACTGCCCCAGGTGGCGTTGATGGTTAGTCTGACGTATTTCGCAGTGACTCCGCCGAAATTGACGACGGTATTGGCGGTGTAGGTCGTCATACCGGTTCCCCGGGCGAATTCAGGCACATCCTCCAACTGAGCCCAGACCTCGCCGTCTGTGGAGTACTCGATCGTGACGTCCTTGGCCCCAAAGGCCATGTAGGCTTCGAGCTGGGAGTTGGCGTTCCACACCCACAGCTCATCGAGCTTGTATTCTTTGTCGAAGGTGTATTGGATCCAGGCCGGCACGCCGATACTCATCCACATTTGCGCCAGATCGTCGGAGTGCTGGTCATCCGTGTTGAGTCCGGAGCCGTCGATGGTCCTGGTTGCAGGCGAGGCGACTTGCTGAGTGGACGCCTTGACCGTCAGGCTCTCGATAGGATACCCGAACGGCTCGGCCGTGAAGCTCCAGACCCGGCCTTTGAAGACCGTGTTATCGGGCGGCGCATTGACCTCATCAACCCGCCAGTAATACGTCTGGCCGTATTCGAGAAGACCGTCGGGATCATAGGTTGTGTCCGTCTGACCCGCGCCGACCAAGACATCCCTCGGGTCGTCCGAACTGGCATCGTTGACATCGTCGTAGACCTTCCCGAAGTACACATCGCGCGTCGTTGCCGTCTCCATCGGGTCCCAACTCAAAACCACGTCCCGCGGCACATCGGTGGCCTCATTCTCCGGGCTGGGATTGGAGGCCATGTCTCCACCGATGCCGGCCATGACAAGCGCAACGTCCTCCTCGGACAGTGTCCGGTTGTAGATGCAGACTTCGTCCATATCGCCCAAGAAGACTTCGGTGTTCCCGCTGTAACCTGCACCACCGCCCGTAACACAGCCTATGCCCATATTGGATGCTTCGCCTGCAGCATAGAGGGCAAAGGCGCCGGACGCTACCTGTTCCCCATTGAGATACAGCCTGGCTGTGGTTCCGTCAAAGGTGGCTGCTACGTGCGCCCAGGTCTGGACGAGTGGGTTCAGAGTGTTGCCGGGTGAGACGATCGCAACCGTTCCTGTTTCAATACGAAAAGTGCCGTCGTTTTCCGGTCTGACTTGGAACTGAAACATCGTCGTGTCGGGCCATAGATCTCTCTTGCCGATCAGGCCTTGGTATGTGCCGCCTCCGCCGGCCCACCGGATCCATAATGCCAGAGAAAGCTGGCCCGTTCCCTCAGCCGGATTCCAGGTTCCCAGTTCAATCCTGGTGTCTGTCGTGCCGTCACAGTTGACTCCGCCGCCTTGGTAGGCTTGCGAAATCCATGTTATGCCATTATGAAGGGTCCCGTCGTGGCCTTCGCCCGACGTATCGTGAGCGATATCACCGGCCCCTTCATCAAGAGGGTAGTATCCCACTAGGCCGCTCGTGATATCGGCATTTGCCACACCTGCAGCCAGCCCTAGCACCAGAATAAGGGAGGCCATGTAAATGAATTTCTGAAAATCATACATCTTTCTCGACATGATACATCCTCCTTCACAAAATGCTGCTCTATATGGATTCGGTGAGTATGTCCACATGGTCCGGCTCGCCTCGTACTGTGCCGTAGCGCTCGTTCCCCGAGATGTCCTCGGCGACGTGTTCAGGCGAGTATGAGACGACCCACTCGCTGATCTGCGGATTGGCCAATGCGACTGGCCCGCCAGTCAAACAGACCGGTAATGCAGGGAATATGAGGGTCGTTCTGATTGCTGTTCCTCCTCGAAGAAACTCGGATCGTAACCTTCAATGCGTCACAGAGCGCCGCCCTTGTCATTCTGACGATGACAATATCATCCTTCCGTCACTACTGACATCTTGACTCATCCCGTACGACGCTGTGAACGGGCACTCCATACTAATCGGACATATCAGGTCGCCAGGGCAATATATTTTGCGTCCACGTTCCGGCCAAGCGTCATCGCATGCCCTCCGGCACCGGCTCGTACCCCAATTTGCCCCAGACGGCCTGCTGAACGCGGTGCAGGTCCGGATTCCCCGGTTGGAGAGGGTTAGCGCCCGGTATCATTTTGCCGTAGTCGATCGTCCGCTGATCTCTCCATTTCCAGTATTCGCTGTGCCCATCGGCAAAGGAGAAGGACGTTCCGCCGCCGTGCCGAACGGGGGGCGGGTCCTTGTGACGATTATCGGCCGCCATGATTCCGGCCTGAGCGACCGTGGAGCCCCACCACGACTCGCGATCGTACGGGACGCTCCAGCTTGCGAGCGTGACCCAGCCCTCATCGACGAAGACGATGCGCTCACCGCCGCGGGTGATCTGCATCCGGTTCTTGATCGTAAGCTCCGGCTTGGTGGGCCAGCCGTTCATGGAATCGACGATGGCGTAGGTTCGCATCTCCCCGCGCAGCCCGCTGGGACACTGGTAGAGCTTGGCGGTTTTGCAGAACGGAAACAGGGCCCCTTCCTCGATCGCTTCGACCTGGACCTCTTCGCTCGTCGTGTCCGAGTAGCCGGCCCAATGGACCCAGCCGTCTTCGTCCGCCGGGATCGGCGATTCACCCGGCCCGCCCGTACAGCCGTGAACGATTTTGTTGTCGTTGTCGTCGGCGTAGAGAATCCATGCCATGGTGAGCTGTTTGAGATTGCTCAGACAGGCGGCGCGTTGCCCCTGCTCGCGGGCCCGATGCAGCGTGGGGATGAGAATGGCCATCAGTATGGCAATGATCGCGATGACGACCAGTAGTTCGATCAGTGTAAATGCGGCGGCACGTCTGTCCATGGTTTCGCTCCTCGTCTTTCCGCGCAAGCCAGCAGAATGCGCCTTTCATGAGAGATCCGTCGGAGGCCGGCATCCGGCTTGGTGGCCGACCAGACCCGACGTGCAGGCAGAACACAGGGATGATTCCAGGCCTCTGCCATCGCGATCATCGGCACCTAAATCTTATGAAAACGGGGAATTAGACGATTGCATGAGGGCACCTTTTTTGTGTACAATTTCACCATGCCCAAAGATCGCTCTGAGTGGGCCCAAGGAGAAGATCCATACAACATGCGTGCCCTGGACTTCAAGACCCGACTGCTCGCCCGACTGCAGACAGGTGCGGACTTTGTACGTTTGTTCGATTCCCTGCCGGATGCCTGCTTCTTCGCCAAGGACCGCGCAGGCCGATTCATCATGGGCAATCACGCATTCCTAGAGAAGCTGGGCCTCGACAAGGAAGAGGACCTCATCGGCAAAGACGACTTCGAGTTCTTTCCCCCGCGCCTGGTGGAACTGTTCCTGCGCGACGATCGCTGGGTCATGAAGACGCGGAAGGTACTGGTGGATCGGATCGAACTTGTCTCGAACAACGACGGCAGCATCGACTGGCATATCACGAGCAAAGTGCCCCTTGTCTCCCGATGCGACTTCGTGGTCGGCGTGGCCGGCATCACGCGATTCTTTCGGAGATCCGGCGAGAGCTGGCGCCCTCACCAGCCGTTCGCGGAGGTCGTCCGGTACATCAATGAGAACTACAGCGGTCCCATTCGGGTGGAAGAGCTTGCCTCGCTGATGTACCTTTCCGTCAACCAGTTCGAGCGGAAATTCAAGCAGGTCTTTCAGATCTCCCCGACGACCTTTCTCGTAAAGTACAGGATTCATCGGGCCTGCTACGATCTGGTGCACACGGACCAAACGATTACGCAGATCGCCCAGAAACACGGGTTCTACGACCATAGCCATTTCACCCGCCATTTTCGAAGTACGATGGGGATGACACCGAACCAGTATCGCTTGGACCGGTAACCTTGCGGTCGCTTTGGAGCAAAACAATGAGTGCAGGACGGAAGTGCTTCTATACAGTCGCAGTGTTGTTGCTCTGTCTCACACCGCTCGGACGTGCGTTCGCGGCATTTCGCGCGGGCGTCGCCGTGCGCGACGTGACCCCGGCAAAACTGTTGCCCGTCTCCGGCGGCGTCGGCTCCTCCCGGCCCACCACGCAGAAGATCAGCGCTCTGACGGTCCGCGCGCTCGTGCTCGAGAACCACGGCGTGCGCGTCGCCATTTGCAGCACGGATTTCCTCGGCTTCCCCGGAGTCCTGTGCGACAGGGTCCGCGGTCGGGTTTCGGGTATTGCCCCGGAAAACATCCTCATCGGCGCCACGCACAACCACAGCGCCCCCGACTGCTACGGCTTTCCCGACCAGAGCGGCAGCACATCCGCCGATCTTGCCTATATCGAGGATGTCTGCCTCAAGCTGGCGGACGCGATCAACGAGGCCGTGGAGCATCTGCAGCCGGCGCGTGTGAAGATCGCTACGGGCAAGGCCCAGGGCAAGATCGCGTACAACTACTACGCCGAGCGGCTCTACGATCCCCGGTGCAGCGTCGTGCAGGTCCTCGACGTCGCGGGCGAGCCGGTCGCGTCCCTCATCAGCTATGCGTGTCACCCGGAAGTCATCGGGCCGGGACAGGGCATTCTGTGTCCGGATTTCGTCGGTCCGCTCTACGACCGCATCGAAGAACGGGGCGCGGGCACCGGCGTCTTCATGAACGGCGCGCTCGGCGGCATGGTCACCGCCGATTGCCGGGGCCCTGACGGCAGGGACGTGCAGACGTGGGGAGAATGTACCCGCATCGGACACTTGCTGGCGGACGAGGCGATTCGGATCGTTGCGGATGCCCCCATCCAGGAAGACCCTGTGCTGTTCTGTGGCGCCACGACGGTGGACTTTCCCATCGAGAACGAGATGCTGCTGGCCGTGGTGAAGCTGTCGCCGCTGGGCTTCACGCTCAACGATCGTGGCGGCGTCTCGACCCAGGTTAACGTCGTAAACCTCGGCAACGCCCAGATGCTCACGATCCCGGGCGAAGCCCTGCCCAACATCGGATACTATCTCAAGCGAAAGATGCACGGCGAGCACAACTTGCTCTTCGGCCTGACCAACGACGCATTCGGCTACATCCTCGCCAGGGTCGATTGGGACAGCTTCGACCGCTACGACTACATCACGCGCACGTGCTTGGGCGAAATGACCGGCGAGATCTTCATGGAAAAGGCCCTCGCGTTCGTCGATCATTGTCCGCGACCGGCCCAGGTTGGAGGAAGATAGACCCCGGCCGCAGAACACAAGCGTTCCGTGTCTCTCGCGCGGCTGGCGTGGTCCGATGTAAAGCTGCTGGCCCCGGCCCTACGGGTCTCTGTTCGAGCTCGTGGTGTGAATGTCGTCGAACCAGAAGTTCATGCCGACCCAATCGTGGTGCTCGGAGACGATCTCAAAACGGTCCACGGCGCCCCAGTCGTAATCGCCCTGCGGGCCGAACCAGGCGTTATCCCAGGAGCCACGTTCCGTGAGATCCTTGAGCGGGATTCGCACTTGCTGCCACAGGCCGTTCCAGGCGGCGATCTTCCCATCGAGGGTCGTGCCCATTCGCCAGGGGTGGTCGGCCGGGTCATCAGTTTTCGTATCGACGAAGCGGAGCTCGACTCGCGCCCCCGGCGTATCGCCGCAGATCCAGAGCACCAG
>CBFDDG010000303.1:0-6155 GCA_965603505.1 uncultured Phycisphaerae bacterium
GCGGCTCAGGGACTTGCAGGATGCCTGTCTGACGTAACGGAGAGGGCGGGATTCGAACCCGCGGTAGGGTAAACCCTACACGGCCTTTCCAAGACCGCTCCTTAGGCCACTCGGACACCTCTCCAACGGCTCACGGGAACCGTCTGGCCCACTGATTCTACGCGAAATCGCCTGGAAAACAAGCCCTAATCCGTCCCTCGTGCACCCGCGCCCGGTAGATTTTGGTCGGCTTTTCCCGCACAATGGTGAACCGCGCGGTCCCCTTCGGAGACTCAGCAGGTAGCATGGCCGATCACCGCGAACAACTCGTTGACGAACTGCTCGTCATGGATGCCCAAAGTGGCCGCGTCAAGGCCCTGGAGATGCTCGTTTCTCGCTGGCAGAAGCGGCTCTGGCGCTATGCGTGCCGACTCACGGGCAGTCCCGAAGCCGCCTGGGATGTGACCCAGGAAAGCTGGCTCGGGATCGTCCGGGGGATCTCGCGTCTGGGCGACCCGGCCCGGTTCCGGCCCTGGGTCTACCGGATCGTGACGAACAAGGCCAACGACTGGCTCCGGAGAAGGGCCAAACAATCGCGGATCCAGGCCAGCCGCGACATCAACATACCACAGCAGCACAGCGGCCGGCCCCCGGACGAGATGGCGACAGACATTGAGACGATCTTGCGTCAAATCCCGGAGCGGAGCAGGACCGTGCTGACCCTTTACTACTTGGAGGGCTTGCCGCTGGTCGAAGTGGCGAGAGTCCTGCGCATGGCCCAGGGCACCGTGAAGTCCCGTCTGCACACCGCCCGGATCGAGTTTCGACAATTATGGGAACCCCTTGCCGATGCGTGGCAAGCCAAGACGCCAGCATACGAAAAAGGAGAAGTGAAATGGACGAACAGATCAAGCGAATAATCGACGATAGCTACGATGCCTCGCAGGAGGATACTGTGCTGTCCATCGTAAAGGACTTCTACAGCCGGAAACTGATGTCGATTGCCATTATGGTCTGGGTGTGGGCGATCCTCTTCTTCGCCGGGGCAGTCTACAGCGCCACTCAGTTCTTCAAGAGCGACGAGACGCAGTTGCAGATCATGTACGCGGCCATCTTCATCCCGTGTGTTCTCAGCATCGGCTTCATGAAGGTCTTCGCTTGGGAGATGGTCAATCGACACAGCATTAAGCGAGAGATCAAGCGGCTGGAGCTTTGCATCGCCGACTTGGCGAAATCACTGGACAAAGCAGGTTGATCGTGCGATAGTCACCCTCTCGGACCCACGAGGCCACGTAGACCCTCGTGAAGGATTGACTTTCCGGCCCGTCGGGTGAAATAGATGCAGCCCATGAGAAGTCAAAGCCCCGAGATTCCAGGAGAGCGCGTGCCCTGGCCGACGGTTGTCCTGACGATTCTGCTGGTCGTCACGATGGCGGGTTGCTCATTGACGGGCACGCAAATCCCGCAAAGTGCGTGCTACAAGAGCACGGATCTCGATCCCCGCATTGAGGCGGCGATTGATGAGTTTCGCGCCTCCACCCCCGCGAAAATGCGAGAGGCCAAGGTTCCGGGTTGTGCGATTGCACTGGTCGATGGGACCGGCGTCCTGTGGACCGAAGGGTTCGGGTACACGGACCGCACGAGCCGAATCCCCGTGACTCCCGACACGGGCTTTCTCATTTGCTCCATCTCGAAGACCATCACGGCGACGGCGATTCTGCTTGCCGTCCAGGACGGCCTGCTCGATCTGGATGCGCCCATCACGACGTATCTACCGGATTTCGAGATGAACAGCCGGTATGAAGAGTGCCCGGGGCGGAAGATTACTTTGCGGCGTCTCCTGAGTCATACCGCCGGACTGCCTCTCGATGCACCCATCGGCAATATCTTCCAGGTGACGGGATCGTTTGATGAGCACGTGCGAAGCATTTATGGCACGTGGCTGGACTATCCGGTTGGACAAGCCTTCAGCTATTCCAACATCGGCGTCGATGTGGCGGCATACGCGCTCCAGGCGGCTTCCGGCATGCCGTTTGACCGATACGTGCGCGAGCACTTGCTATCGCCTCTTGGGATGACCCATACCGCACTTGCCCCCCGTGAGATCCTCGCCTGTGCGGATCGAGCCGCCGGTCACACGACCGGGTTTGCAGAGATGCCGTCCGTTATACCGGCGATCGGCGCCGGCGGCATCCAGGCTAGCGCCGCGGACCTTTCGAAGTTCGTCCAACTGCACCTGAACAGGGGTATCTTTGAAGGCAGGCGGCTGCTCGATGAGTCTCTGGTTGACGCGATGTACGTCCCTCAGGCCCGCACGGCCGAGCCGAACGTGTACGACGGCTTGGGCGTGGGCATCGCGGATCGCGACGAACGCGGACGCTACCATTTGGGGCACGGCGGTACGGGATATGGCTTCGAGGCCAGGATGGCATGGTATCCCGAGTATGGCATCGGTGAAGTCATTTTGACGAACAGGATGCCGAATCCGGCCATTGCGGACCTCTCGATTGTCGACAGACTGATTCGAGGCGGGGTCGTCGTGAAGCGCGCTTCCGTGCCTACCGTTGATTGTGTGGGCTGCGTCTCGCCCTGGGGCAAATGGCCGGGGCACGCGCCATCGGCCTATCGGCGGGATTGGAGAGAGTATTGCGGCACATACGACCTGACATTCGGCGGGTGTGCGTTCGAATGGTGGGCTCAGCTTGCCCTGGCGCTGCTGACTCTGGACGACTACACGCCGCGCCTGCGAGTCTACGAGGAAGGGGGATATCTGCGGGTCAAGGAATCCCGTTTTTTCGAGAAGTTCCTCAAGAAGATGTGGGCCCGCCAGGTGGCGGAGCCCCTCGAAGAAGTCAGGCCCGGACTGTTTTTCACGGCCTCGGGCGCCGCGCTGGATTTTCGCAGCCAGCCCCCAAGGTGGCGCAACTATCGGTTGAAGAAGCGATGACCGAGAGGAAGCCGGATTGCCCTCCACATTACAGACACCTTCGTGAAAGGAAACCTTGATGTCGCTGAATTATGTGCTCTGGACTGTTTTGACCTTGTCTATGATCCAGGCGGGGGCTTCCGCCGCGCAGGAACGAGAGGCCACCTATGCCGAGCGGCTCGGATGGCCGGCAGGCACCAGGGCCGTCATTTTCCATGTGGATGATGCGGGCATGTCCTACGATTCCAACATGGGAACGATCCAGGCCATCGAAAACGGCGTCGCCACGTCCACGAGCGTCATGATGCCATGCCCGTGGGTCCCACATTTTGCGGCCTATCTGAAGGACCATCCCCAGGTCGATGCCGGGCTCCATCTGACGCTCAATGCGGAGTGGAGGAATTACCGATGGGGACCGGTGGCCGGCCAACGGGCCGTGCCGGGCCTGGCCGATGCGCACGGCTATCTCTGGCACGGGGTCCCCGAAGTCCTCGGCCATGCCACGGCCGACGAATTCGAGACGGAGATCCGCGCACAGGTCGACAAGGCCCTGGCCATGGGGATTCAGCCGACCCACCTCGACAGCCACATGGGTACATGCTTCCAGCAGCCATTCATCGAGCGATACGTGAAAGTGGGGATCGAGAAGGGAATCCCGATCCTCATGTTCGGCGGGCACATGCAGCACGTGCGCGCCGAGGCTGGCGAGTTCGAGCCCTTGATTCGCGTCCTGGCCGAGCGGCTCTGGGACGCGGGCCTGCCCGTGATCGATGATCTCGTCACCCAGCCGACCAAGGCCAACGACTACGAGCAGCGCAAGCAGCAACTGATCGCTCTACTTCGTGACATGAAGCCGGGCATCACGCAGATCATCGTTCATTGCACCGCTCCCACGGAAGCCTTTTCCCACATCTCCAGCACCGGCGCGGCCCGCGCGGCAGAACTGCGTTTGATGACCGACCCCGACATCCGCGCTTTCATTAAGGATCAGGGCATCATCCTGACGACGTGGCGGGACCTCAAACAGCGCCGCCAAGCTGCGCGCAACTGAAGAATGGGACGAGCAGGGCTCGGTTTTCCGGCTGGCTTCTCCCCTGCGTATGGCCCTGCCTCGGCGGAGGAAGGAATCGATTGTCACTCAAGGCGAATCACGGATGCTGCTGGGTTTCCGTGGGGAGACGGATGTCCTTCGTGTGCTCGCCGAGGTGTAGCCGGCTGGATGACTCCGACAGTTGCGAACCCGCGATCGAAATCTTTTCAAACGTCACGTCGCGAACGTTGTGCTTGGGGTCCGCCCCCTGGATCTGGACGAGGTACCTGCCGGGTTGCCCCTCCAGCGTCACGTTCCTGAAGCGTACGTTGCGGATGAATCCGGGCACCTTCTTGCGCATGTACTGGTTCACCACCGGGCGCAGGCGGATGAGCTCTCTCTGGCCTTCGCCGTGAATGCGGATGTCCTCGATCGTAACGTCCTCCAGCCGCATGTCTTCACCGGGCTCCAGCAGAAACGGCGTCATGGAGAAGTGGATGATGTCGAGATTCCGCAGCTCAATCTGCCGCATGAAGGCGGCGCGGCTCTCGTGCCCGAGCAGAAAGACGCGGGCCCGGTCGCACCAGAGAGTCGAGTTCTCCACTGTGATCCGCTCGACGTTGCTGTTCGTCCCGCTAAAATCAAGTCCCTTGAGCGCAACACAGTCATCATCGCTGCGAATGAAGCAGTCGGTAATCAGCACATCCTGGGAATTGCACGGATTGATGCCGTCGTCGTTCTGAACGCGGGAATTACAGATCTTCACGTTCCGGATCGTTACCCGCCGGCTGCTCTTCGGCACGATAGTCCAGTGCGACGAGCCGCGTAACGTGACGCCGTCGATCTCCACGTTGGTGCTGTTTCGAATTGCGATCAGATTACCTATGGGTCCCTTGCGCCACTCCCAGTCGGAGCCGTCCAGGATGCCCCGTCCGCAGATCCGGATATTCGTTCCTTTCACAAGCACTTCCGCTTTCACGACGGCCCCGCCGGCGAGGTAGAGCGTCTGATTGCTTCCAAGAACGATTCTCTCCGGCTTATGCACACCAGGCCCGAAGTACACGACGTTCGGATCGCCGTCCTTGGGTGTATCGGTCTCCAACGGATTGGCAAACAGCAGCAACGGTCCCTTCTTGCCGTCCGGCTCCAAACTGAACTTGCACGGCCGGTCGAGCGTCAGTCTGAGACTGTGGTCATCTTCCAGCGTCATCCGGACCCCTGACAACCGGGGCCGGATCACTGTGTTGCGGAGCAGCCGCGCCGAGACGATCCGGACCGTGACGGGCCCCAACATGTCGAAGTTCGCGAACGAGTAGGGACCGCCGTAGTCGTACTCCTTTCCCGCGAACGGCGGATCGAGCACGCGGGCCGTGTATACAGCAACAGTCTCGCCCGCCGCCTGCACCTGGTAGTCGACCGACAGGACTTCGCCGCCCGGAGCAGGATAAGTCACGATTTTCCCGGCGTTGCTCACGGCACCTCCGGCCTGAGAGGCTGCAAGGGCGATCAGCAGGGCCGCCATGGCCGGCAGCAGCGTGAGGTGCGCGGCCTTCGTGCGGATCAGTTCGTATTGAACGGCGATGACGGTCCGTCTCATAAATACCTCCTTTTTCTGCCCAAAAACCCGTATGGATGTCGGAATAACAACATACCATAGCATCTTGCCCAGGAATCTCAAGACCGTCGAGATGACCCGAGCCCTCCGGCTCGCGCGAGCGCCGTCGGGCGCATGCGCGCCCGAGAATACGGACCTTGACCAGCCTGCACAGTGCCGACCGACCCGCTCCCGTCAGTACAGCCAATAAAAAAACCGTGCGACCGCTTGTATAAATGCGCTAATGTGGTAGTATATTCTCGCGGATAGCTGAAGCCAAGAACCGGCACGATCCAGGAGATAACTGAATCTTTTTTCCGGAGGGCAAAAATGGCAACGGGAAGCTACAGAAGATCCATCGTCATGCTGATTGTCGTATCCTTGTGTATTTCTCTCTGCGGCGGATGCGCCGAGTTGAAGTACCACCGTCTCTTCGGGGCCACCCTGTGCGGTGCGGCGGTCGGGGGCATCATCGGATATCAGTCCGACGAGTGCGAGAACGGCATCGCCTTGGGTTCGGCGGTCTTTTTCACCGGCGAATTGCTCCGTCAGATTGACGATGCGAACGAGGAAGAGGTGGAAGAAGCCGCCGAGGAAGTCGCCAGAGGCAATCACCTGCTCGCCCC
>CBFDDG010000304.1:0-6101 GCA_965603505.1 uncultured Phycisphaerae bacterium
TAGGGAAGAGCACCGGTCCCGATGCAAACGTGCGGCCTATTCTGAGCAAGCCCCAGGACTCTGTCAACTTCGATTTCAATCGCCTCGGTGTTTTTCGAGAGCAGCGGTCGCGGGTCCATGTTGATTCGAACCGTCACGTCCGGATGCCTGCTCATCTTCTCCATGAACGCGGCCTGATCGGTCGCCGCCGGGCAGCAGACGTATCCTGTCCCGGTCCCCAGCAAGGCGTCCAGGATCGGCTCGGTGTTACCTCCGATAATACAGGCGACACCAGTGCCGACAATGCGACCGACCTCCTTCAGGATCCGCTTGAGGGCAGGCAACTCAACAGAGCGGA
The DNA here is from genome assembly GCA_965603505.1 of uncultured Phycisphaerae bacterium. Taxonomy (GTDB): domain Bacteria; phylum Planctomycetota; class Phycisphaerae; order Sedimentisphaerales; family Anaerobacaceae; genus PLanc-01. The sequence continues at coordinate 338 of CBFDDG010000304.1, forward strand.
ACTGCTCGGGCGACACCAACGGGGGCGTGGCGGCCGATTCAAAGAAAGCGACACCGAGCCCCCGCCGTACGATCTCTTCACACAAGCCAACCTGCCCCGCCACCAAGTGATACAGGGCCTCTCTGACCCGGCCGGGATGAGTCGCCAGGGTGCACAGGAACCCCTCAAGGCCCAGGAGATTGGCCGCGATGGAAAACGGGCCCGCCACGGGAACGCGCACGTCCGCCTCCGGGCAGGCCGCCGCGACTTGCTCCGCCGCCTCCAGCACCATGGGCACGCGTCCGTCCCGCCGTGGGTCGAACGGCGTAAGCGCCAGCAGGTCTCCGATATCCGCGCAGAGCGGTGTCCTGATGGCGGGCGTGGCTGTTCCTTGAGGGGCCTCGACGAGCGCCCCGTACGCTTCGGCTTCGAGATTGTAGATATCGATCCCGACGACCACGGGGGCATGTCGATAGAGACTGTGGGCCTTGATATGTCCGGCCGCCAGGAGCCGCCCATCCCGCGACACCTCCCAGGGCGTTCGGTGAATCAAGCGAGCCGCATGCTCGTAGACGGACGGGCAGAACTCCATGGAGCCTCCCTCAACAGGTCGGTTGTTCGGTGTCTATCCCAGCAGGGCCAGCATGACGGCGACGCAGGCGGCACAGATGGCGAGGATCAGGAGAAAGCCGAGCCAGGATTGCCGGGAGGGCTTGACGAGGAACAGGCCGCCCCAGGTCACCCAGCGTCGGTCCTGCGGCACTGCCTCATCCAATGGCAAGCCCAGCTTCTGCTCCTGGCCGACGGGAACGTAGATCTTCGTGAAGAATCTCTCGATGGTTTCCCGGTTCGGGGGCCTCGTGAGCAGACTCGCGACCACGCCGGCCAACACGCCGACGGCGATCGGCACCCCGATCGTGACCTCGCGCCCGAGGTCCCAGACGTACCGAGTCAGGATGAAGGCCACTACCGCCGAGACCGTGCTTCCGAACATGCCTGCGGTATTCATCCGGCGCCACAGGAGGCCCATCGCCGTGGAGATCCCCACGAGGCTCAGGATGTTGAAGTAATCGAGAATCGTCTTGACCACGCTGCTTCGCATCAGGACCGCGACGAGCAGGGACAACAGGACGATGACGATCCCCGTGACGCGTGTCACAAAGACCATGTGTGATTCGTCGGCCGTCGGCCGGATGTACACGCGGTAGAGATTCTCCGAGAACAGGCCGGCAACAGTCACCTGAAAGGCATCGCCGCTGGACATGGCCGCGGCGAGAACACAGGCGAGCATCACGCCCTGCAGGAGCGGGGAGAGCAGCGTGCGAATGGAATCGCCGAACGCGGCGTCGGGATGGATCGCCGAGCCCGTGCTGAAGAGGTAGGCCAGCCAGGCCAGGCCCAACAGCGACCAGCCGATCGTGCAGATGCGCTTGAGCATGTTGCCGTACGCGAAGCCGACCCGCCCTTCCCACTCCGTCCGGCCGGCGCCGCAGACGGGAATCAGATGCGGGAAGGCCAGCGCGCTCAGTGGTGCGTTGATGCTCAGGAGGATCACGGTCCAGATGCCGATGGTCGGATCGAACAGGCTCAGGTAGTCTTGCTGCGGGGTGCTCATCGCCTCCAGGGTATGACGCATCCCGTCGAGACCGCCCACCGGCTCCAGGTTCAGGGCGGCCGGAATCGCGATGATCGACAGGGCAATGATCATCAGGCCCTGGATCATGTCCGTGCGGATGGCCGCGACGATGCCGCCCCAGTAGCTGTAGAGGATGAAGACCGCCGTGGTGACGAAGAGGATGCCGAAGAACCAGGCGTCGCTCGCCTGCGTCTCGGCCTGGCCCATCATGCCCTGGGCCGTGCGCGTCGTGGCCAGCAGCACGCTGGCTAAGCAGACGATCATGCCGGCCGCCGCGACGAGGATGTACAAGGCACTGGCGGCCTTGCCGAACCGCTCCTGGAAGAAGTCGGCCAGGGTGAGGCACCGCATGCGCCTGACGATGGGGGCGATCAGCCAGTAGAACGGCGTGCCGAACATCCACATCCAGGAGATCCAGATGCCCGATGCGCCGGCCGAGACGGTGCGGCTGACGACCCCGGCGACGTCGCCCGGATTCGTCCCGGCCCCGAAGGCGTGCATCACCATCATCGCCGTGCCGAACCGGCGATTGCCGACCAGGTAGCCCTCCTGGCTGCGGACCTCGCGCTTGCTCCACCAGCCCAGCAGCAGCACGCCGGCAAAATACAGGATCAGGACAATCCAAATCGTGATATCCAAGCCGAGAAAAACCATCGTTGCCCCTGCGTACTACCGGTTCGAATCCACACCCGAGCCCCCCCGCCGCCGGAACCCCAGCGGCCGCCTCCCGGCGTCGCGACGCACGGTATGTAACGGCAAGGAGGGTCTGCCTGTCAACCCCGAGCTTGTCCCGGGACCTGTCGCCCAGCACCCATTCCGACCGCCGGATGGCGGCCCTTCGCCACAACTGCCCGATTGTTTCTTCAGAGAGACGCGCCTATCGGGAACGCCACCGCAGCTAAATCCCCTTGAGTAGGGGGCTTATGGCCGGTTGACTGCCGCGACCGGCGTGGGAAATTCATAGCAAAAAGAGTTGACAACAGGAGATGGATTGCTATCGTAGTCCGTTCACTTGTGTGGGTGTGTCTTACTTAGCTTCAAGACGTTCTGTGGACGGTATGCAGTGCGTCGATGGCTACCCTGTAGAACCGTGGAAGGGAAATTTCGTATGGGTACGCGTCTGTACGGCGCGTACGGTCGTGCCGGGTATGGAAGCCGTGGCCCGCAAGGTTGTCAGGCTGCGGCTTTTCTTGGACGATAGAAAGGAGAACGAATGGACGCCCTGTCAATCCTGCAGAGCAAAATGGACGAGGCCGGCTTTCAGAAGATCAGAGCCCTTAACAATACCGATGTCGAGGCTTTCATCGCCCAGGCCATCGAGTTGTGCGAGCCGGACCGCGTCTGGGTTGGGGACGATTCCGACGAAGACATTGCCTATTGCCGCCAACTGGCTTTGGACAACAAAGAAGAACTGCCGCTGGCCGTTCCCGGACACACCGTCCATTTCGACGGCTACTACGACCAGGCCCGCAGGAAGGAAGTCACCAAATATCTTGTCCCCAAGGGCGACCACCTGGATCCCAAGCTGAATCAGATGGACCGCGACGAGGGTGTCGGCGAGATCGAAAGCCTGCAGCGCGGCGCCTACAAAGGCCGTACCATGCTGGTCCGCTTCTTCTGCCTCGGTCCCAGGAACTCCGTATTTACCATCCCCTGCCTGCAGATCACGGATTCGGCGTACGTCGTCCACAGCGAAGACATGCTGTATCATCCCGGATACGAGGAGTTCAAACGACAAAGCCGCCGGCCCAATTTCGAGTTCTTCAAATTCCGCCACGCGACCGGCGAGGTCGATGAGCGCGTAACCAGCAAGAACTACGAGGGCAACCGGGTATACATGGATCATACCCAGAATACCGTGTACTCCGTCAACACCCAGTATGCGGGCAACACCGTGGGACTCAAGAAGTTGTCGCTGCGTCTGGCCATCCGCAAAGCCGACCGCGAAGGCTGGCTGGCCGAGCACATGTTCATCATGCGAGCCAACGGTCCGGGCGGGCGCAAGACCTACCTGTGCGGCGCCTACCCCTCCGCCTGCGGGAAGACCTCAACCGCCATGATCCCCGGCGAGAACATCGTCGGCGACGACCTGGCCTATTTTCGCGTGATCGATGGTGAGTTCCGCACGGCAAACGTGGAGGCCGGGATTTTCGGCATTATTCGCGACGTGAACTCCGAGGGCGATCCGGTCATCTGGGACGTGTTGCACAACGACGGGGAGGTCATCTTCGGCAACGTCCTGGTCAACAGCGGCAAGCCCCACTGGCTGGGGATGGGCGAGGAGATTCCCAGCGAGGGCATGAACCACGTCAGTCTCCAGTGGAAAGAGGGCATGAAGGGCCCGGACGGAAGCGACACCACGGCCAGCCACAAGAATGCCCGGTACACCGTACGCATGAGCGACCTGAAGAACCAGGACCCGGATTGGGCCAAGCCGGAGGGCCTGCCCGTCGGGGGTATCATCTACGGCGGACGGGACAGTGACACGAGTGTCCCCGTGCGAGAAGCCTACAGTTGGGAACACGGCATCTGCACCATGGGCGCGATGCTCGAATCCGAAACGACAGCCGCCACCGCCGGCGCCACCGGCGTGCGAAAATGGAACGTGATGAGCAACATGGACTTTTTGTCCATGTCCGTGGGCAAGTACCTGCAGAACAACCTCGACTTCGCCAAAGACATCCGGCGTCCCAAAGTCTTCGGCACCAACTACTTCCTTAGGAGGGAAGGCAAATACCTCAACGGGATGCTGGACAAAGCCGTGTGGGTCAAGTGGATTGAGCTGCGCGTCCACGGCGATGTAGAGGTTCTCGATGCCGGCTACGGCTTGATCCCGAAATATGACGACCTCAAGAGGTTGTTCAAAGAGGTTCGCAACAAGGAGTACACCGAGCAGGACTATCAGGAGCAGTTCAAAATCCGCATTCCCGAATTGCTGGCCAAGCTCGACCGGATGAAAGGCATCTACGCCACGGTCGAAGATGCGCCTCAGGCCATGCTCGACGAGATGGCCGCCCAGCGCAAACGCCTGGAGGATCTGAGGAAAGCCGCCAAGGGCGATTACGTCTCCCCCCTGGACCTGTGATCCCGTGATGTAGCTTGTTAATACCTGTCAAGATGTCGAGCCTTGTCCCTATACAAGGCTCTTTTCGTTTACGCACCCAGTGCCATGCCTGCGCCCACAGAAACATACCTACGAGGTATTCTCCGACCTCTTCGGCGGGCCAAGCCCCCGCACACGGCGTTCGCATGGCGGCTGCAGAAGCTCAGTCGTCCTTGAATCTTCTCATCCATTCCGGCCAGGCATCGGGCGTGACGCCGCCGGCTCTGGTCCAGCGACCGGCCGTGTCATAGTAGCGATGCCACTTGAAGGTCCACAACTCCTTGAGTCCCACCTTGCGGACGGACCAATCCATAAACAGAACGTTGATCCCTCCGTCGTGTCGATCGATGCAGTAGATGCGCATTTCATCGTGGGTGGACCCCGTTATGCCCTGTCCGTCATAGGTCGGCGGCAAGTCGTTGGGCTCCGGCTGGCAGTCACTGCGGTAAGCGGCATCGGCCATCACCGGCACCTTGTATGGGTTCGGCACAGTGGAGGTTCTCCAGTATCCCGACCTGCTCGAGTAGACCCTGACCGCCTCATTATCATAGACCCACTCATTCAGGGAATAGCTGCTTCTCCGCTCCGAAACTGAATCCTCGATGATCGAATACTTGACCTGGGCCCCTTCTGCCAGTGTCTTTTTGGTCATCGGACATATGAGAATCTCTCTATTGTTAGAGTAGAAGCTCTCTACCTTACCCATCCAATCGACCAGGGCATACCTGGGGAATTTGAGATCGTTCTGATCCGTGTACATGGACCAGACAAGACCCCATTGTCTTAGATTGGTCTGACAGACAACCGCCCTTGCCTGTTTCCTCACCTTCTGCAGTGCCGGCACCAATATCGCCAGCAATAAGGCAATAACGGCAATCACCACCAAGAGCTCAATCAGTGTGAATCCTCTTCGTCTACGCACGATGATCTCCTTGACCGCCACCAGATACGCAGATGGTTCCGCCCGCGCCAAACGTGCTCGCAGGCTCACCCGCCTCCGCGACGAGTGAGCCCTGTATTCCTGTTCTGTTGGTAAAGATGCCAGG